>JAZLIJ010000275.1:0-9798 GCA_045617325.1 Fibrobacter sp. | reverse complement strand
ACCTTTGTCACTTTGAATGACGACAAAAGCAAAGGATGAACTAAGCGAAGCGAGGAAAGCGCAGGACCGTTTACGGGCCTGCATTTGACGAGCAAGCGGAGTGGACTTTGTCAAATTTTTGAAAATTGAATTTTTAGAGGTCGCCTCTACACTTTGGCTATATTGTAAAGCAATGGAACTGACGCAAATCAAATATTTTCTGGAAGTCGCCAAAAACGAGCACGTGACACAAAGCGCGAAGAACCTCTGCATTGTGCAGCCGGCGCTCACGCAGGCCATCCACAGGCTCGAAGACGAACTTGGAATCGCCCTGTTTAAAAATCAAGGGCGCAGCATCAAACTCACAGACAACGGCAAGTTCTTTTACGAAAAACTCAAGCCGCTTTACGACGAAATCACGGCACTCCCGAAACTGCTCAACGAGTTCGCGAACAAGACGAAAAACAATATCAGCCTAAACGTCCTAGCAGCCTCCACCCTCATCACAAGTGCAGTCATCGACTACAAGCGCATCCACAAGGACGTGAACGTGGACATCGTCCAAAACGAGGAAACGGACATCTTCGACATCTGCGTGCGGACTTACGCAAACTACAAGTCGGAACTGGACAACACCAACAGCGACGAGACCTTCGTCCATTCCGAAAAGATATTCCTGGCCGTTCCTAACACGCCACAATACAAATCAACAAAAACCATTTCACTATCCGACCTGAAAGACGAAAAGTTCATCAGGCTTTACGGTTCCAAGCAGTATCGCAAAATCTGCAACGAACTCTGCGACCGCATCGGATTCCACGCAAACGCCACATTCGAAAGCGACAACACCGCAGCCGTCAAGGAAGCCGTGGCGGCGGGCATCGGCGTGTGCTTTTGGCCGGAACTCTCCTGGGGCAAAATGGACCACAAGCGCATCAGGCTCCTTGAAATCACGGACACGGAATTCAAGCGCGACATCGTGATTTCTTACCGCAAGAACAAGCAGGACAATTCCACCACGGAACAATTCTTCCGCTACCTGACCGAGTACGTGAAAGGCAAAAGGACGAAGAGATAAGCAGACGCTCGTACAGTTGCGAATGGATTTGACGTTCGAGTTCGCGCTTCGTCCATGCGTTGTTTACCAATTCAAGCTGGTAATACTCCCTTTTATCGGCATCATCAATTGCAATCAACAACTTGTACTGGGACCAGTTCAATTGTGAACACACTGTGTTCACAATTGGACAAAGCATATAAAATTTTCGTCCGTCCGCCAAACCCGTTGCCTAATCTTTTGCAGGTTCGCCCCAAGGGTAAGGTTGCGATGTATTCGGCACCGCCACGGGAATGCGAACCTCCTCCGGGAAACTTTTCGTTTTTGAAGGAGCCGACAAAATTAAAAAGGACACAGGGAAAGTCAGCATAGCCGCAGCAGCGGTCAACACGGGATTTTTCCCATTAGCAGTCACAAATTCCACAGCGTCCAATGAGGAGCCCAACGCGTCCATATTTTTCCTGGCAGCCTCTGGATTTTCTTGAGCCTGCTTGGAAATCACCAGCCGCCCGTACACCACATTATCCTTTCTGGCATCAAGCACAACGTCATCACTAAAAGCACTGATGTCAACGATGCAAGAGGCAGAAGGGCTGCATACCATTTCATCGTTCATGTAGACCGCATAACCCGCACCATCCGCAACATTCACCCGAACACGTTGAGTTGTCGAGCACCCGGCAACCAGGCACAGTAGCAACAACAAAGTAATTCTTTTCATCATCACCACCATACCTGAAGTGTTACAAGGAAACCATGGGCACCCGCAGATTCCTCGTCTGTAATATCTTTACCGCGCGAGTCCTCGACGTAAAAATCCTTGAGCGCATCGTAAGTATAACGTACATCCAATACGTAGAATCTTGAACTTCCCAAAGGCTTAAAGATAAGCCCCGCCTTCGCAAGTAGCGCCATGCCGCCACTCGTCATAGAATAATCATCCGTATCAGATTCCGCAAAGGAATAGCCTGCGCCAACACCCACATAGGGGTGAAATTTTGCACCGTTAAATACTTGAGCAAACGACAGGAATGCCCCATAATGAAAAAGAGATGCATCGCCAGGCTTCCAGGCAGCATTCAAATCCAACGTCAAGAAGCGACTGCCGAACATATAATGTGCATTAAGACTCAAAGCAGGCGCAGTCATAAAATCCGGCAACTGCAAGCCCACCGCGCCAAGCCCTGCACCAAACTTAAAACCACTCCATACGCCAAACTTTTGAGTAAATTCATTCACCACCAAAAGAAAATCCTGAGGCGTATAGGCAATCGCAGAATAAGACCACGCGACCTCATCGCTTTTCGAGTCCAGCAAATTATAAGTCACCACGACCCCGTATGCGGAACTATCGATTGCAAGACGAATCTTTAGGGTGTATTCGCTTTGGGCGGCGGCATCGACAAAAAAAGCCCTTTCACCGCCATAGGCCATATAACACTTCGTCCACTTGACAATCTTGTCGGCATAGTCCTGGTGCACGCCCAGCAATTCCACGGCGGGAATGTACACGCGAGGCATAGCCCAAAGCGCACCGCACAAGAAAAGCAATATGGAAATCAGGCGTTTCACCTTATGAAAGGTAGAAATAATCTTTTTCAGCTTGCAGTGATTCTTGCCGAAAAGAAATAGAGATGAATAAAAGCCAGTTCTGGGCCATGCTCAAGGAGCAACTCGAAAATCTTCCAAAGTACAGAGAAATCTATCGGAACGCCTACCCGTTCTAAGTAAACCCAACCTTGGTTAAAAGACGCGAATTTACATCGTCAAGAACAGTGTCCAAAAAGCTCTTATATGAAACAATTTTACAAAAAACAGGCGCATTTGTTTCACACAATAAGCAAAAAGCCTTTCAAAACACCATTTATGTGAAACTTTTCACACCTCAGCAGAACATTTTGTTTCACACAAAGGCGAAATATTATCTATTTTTAGAGGTATGGAACGCCAGAATTCGATAGCAGACTTGCTGAACAAAAAGAAAAACCTGAACAAGCAACTGAACGACCTTGTTTGGGGCAGTATAGAAGTGCGGGAACGAGACGGCAACTCTTACATATACACCCATAAACGCGATGGCGGAATCTCCAGATCGCAGTTTATCGGCAATTATTCAGAAAGACTGTTCAATCAAATTACCAAGAACAACATAGAAGCCCGCGAATTAAAACGCAAAATTCGCGAACTCAACAAAGAGTTAAAAAAAATGGATTATGTGGAAGGGGAACTTTCCGCCTCAATCAAAAAGAACATTGATCTTGCCAAACGTAACATGGTGGATTCCATTTACAAGCAAGCAAAACTTGAAGGCATGGCCGTCACCTTCCTGGACACGGAAACCGTTATTGAAGGAGGGCTGATCAGTAACCTTTCCGCCAACGACGTTCAAAAAATTAACAACCTGAAACATGCATGGCAATTTATTCTTGACGAAGGAGTGGTAACATCCTCATCCGACTACAACATTCTTTGCTACATAAACAAACTTGTAGAAGAAGGTTTTTATTATTCTGCAGGAGAACTGCGTGATGTTCCGGTAAGCATTGGCGGAACTGCCTGGAAACCGGAGATTCCCATCGAGGGAATTGTTAGGAACGAACTTCAAGAAATACTTGCCATTGAGAATGTTTACGAGAGGGCGATAAAGGCCCAATTGTACATTTCCCGCGGGCAGCTTTTTATTGACGGAAACAAGAGAACGGCAACCCTATTTGCCAACCACATTCTGATTTCCAACGGATACGGCATCATCGTCGTTCCCGAAGAAATGGTGCCTGAATACAAGAAATTGCTGATTGCCTTTTACGAGACAAATGAGATGGCAGATGTTTTCAAGTTCCTTTTTGACAACTGCCTAGTGAAACTCAAATAGGCCACAGTTTTGACAAATTCACCTTTTACCGCAATGCTTGCGATTTATTCGCTTGAGCGTTTTCTTGTCCTGTCCCTGCCAGTAAAGGTAATCGTCCCAAGCCTTTTCCGTCCATACCTTTTTCACTAGTCGTCCTCCTCAATCAGTTCATGAACAACGTCCTTGCCCGCATTCAGTTCGGCGATTCCCTTTTCAAGAATCGCCATTTCCTTTGCGTTGTAGGCGGCCTGAGGTTCGCGGATTTCAAACGGAATCTTGTGTTCGTTGATGACGTTCTTGATGAACAGGTAAAGCGCCGCGGACGTAGAAAGCCCCACGTTGTTGCAGAACTTGTCGAAGCTTTCCTTATCCTTCGCATCGATACGGGTGGAAATTGTTGCCTGAGCCATAAGAACCTCCATTTTTTAAGAAATACACATCATTTTGCATTAAATTGCTAGCAACTTTACGCAAAATGATAGCACTTTAATGCAAATTGCATAAAGAGTTCAATATCATCGAGGCTTGCTCATCGTCAAACTGGCTGATCAACTTCGCAAAATGGCCTCTTGTATTCCATTTTTTAGCATTTTTCATAAGTCTATAAATAAAAATCAGTTTTCTTGTAAAATTTTATGTTTTTGTATTCCAAACTATTAACTTTCAGAATACAACAAATTATATTCATACACATGAAACCAATAGCAGAATACAAAGATTACCGAGAATTTATCTTGGATTACTACGAAGAACGTAAACGGAAAGGTGCGTTCACGTGGCGCGATTTTGCGGCCCAGTCGGGGTTCGGCTCGCCGGTTTACCTCAAGTACGTCTGTGACGGCAAAAAGAACTTGAGTGCCGTGGCCGTGGAACGCGTCGCAAGCGCCATGAATCTTGCCGGTTTCGAATTCGCGTATTTCCGCGCCCTTGTCGCCTTCAATCACGCAAAGAGCGACGAGGAAAAGAAAAAAGCCGCCGAAACCATGCAGGCGATTGCCGCTGCGCACAAGGTGAAAATCATGGGCGCCGACGAATTCGCCTATTTCGACTCCTGGAAAAATCCGGTCATTCGTGAAATCGCCCCTGCCCTGCCAGGCGCAAAACCGCTAGAAATCGCACACGCCTGCAAGCAGAAAATCACTGCCGCCGAAGTCACAGAAACGCTCCAGTTCCTGCTCCAAACGGGTCTTTTGCAAAAAGATGCCGAAGGTAACTACAAGCAGACAGACAAGGCGATCAGTTCCGGCGCCGCCGACTTTGTGCCGCTCGCCGTCCGCAACATGCACAGGCAAATGGGCGCGTTCGCCCTGGACGCACTCAGCAGCATCCCTGTCAACGAACGGCAGTTTACAGGTCTTACGCTTGGAATTTCCGAGGCATCCTACGAACGCATTTTGCAGGAACTCGCAGATTGCCGCAAGCGCATCGCGGCAATCGCATCCGAAGATACCAAAGTCGAAAAAGTTTACCGGGTGAACATGCAAGTGTTCCCACTTTCAGAAAACTTACAAAAAAGCGGCAAAAGCCGCGAGGGAGGAAACAATGAATAACAAGAAAAGCCTTTTGGCTATTGCTACTATCGCAGCCGCATTCTACGCCTGTTCCGACAATACCGCCGGAGTCACCATCGAAGAATCCGGCCTCGCCGAGAAAAACTCGTCTTCTGTTGCTGAGAACAGTTCGTCAAGCGAACCTGCAATCAGTTCCTCCAGCAGCGAGAATCTTCAGTCCTCTAGCAGCGAAGTGATTGTTCCCGCCGGCTACACCTTGTGCAGAGTCAACGGAAAATTTGTTTGCAATTTGGCGGACAATTATAACTGGAAGGGCTACGAAAAAGAAAAAACGGTCAATTTCGGAATCCCCGGAACCGACGGCACATGGTTTGAATTCGATGACCACGATGAAGGCCAAAAGACGACCATCAGCTGGGCGGCCCCCAAAGGCGATAACAGCACCGGAGCATTCGACGCCATCATTGATACATGCGAAGGTCTTTGCGGAGAAATCAACTTTGTTCCTGACACCTCAATTTATTCGCAGCTCTATGCTGGTATCGGCGTGACCATCGGCCAAATCGATGAAAACGGCAAGCCCATGCCCAGAGACATTTCCAACTGGCAACAAATCTGCATCATTTTCCAATCCCATTTCGGAGGCGAACTCATGTTGGGTATGACGGATTCCCTTGAAAAGGCTTTCGATACAGCCAATCTCAGGGTCTCCTTACCTAAAAGCAGCGAACCTATAGCGAAATGTTACAACTACGATGATTTCAAATTCCCATCATGGTTCAACGGCGATATGTCGCCCGAAGAAGCCTTGACTCAGATTACTTCAATCAAATTCAAGGTCATTAACCTCATTGACAAAGATAAGGGACATTTCAACCTGCAAGGCATTTCCATCAGGCAAAAGGGATGCGACAATCCTATGGAATCCGAAATTTCGGAGAATCAAGACGAGGAGTAACTCTACCACAGCAATCGTTTGCTTCTGCTTACAGGAGTAAACAATATCTCAAAGCCGCTTTTAATTAAGCGGCTTTTTTTGGATATATTTTAGCTATGAAAAACTTGAAGTTCGCGATTCTCGGGTGCGGCTACATTGCCGATAAAATGGCAACAGCCGTAAAGGCACTGGAAACAAGAAACATGGGCGTAGAATTGTACGCCGTGGCGGCCCGCGATTTAGGCAAGGCACAGGCTTTCGCCGAGCAGCACGATGCGACAAAGGCTTACGGCAGCTACGAAGAACTGGCCTGCGATTCCGAGGTGGACCTGATTTACATCGCGACTCCCCACTCGCACCATTACGAGCATGCAAAGCTCTGCATCAATGCAGGCCGCAACATTTTGGTTGAAAAAGCATTTTGCGCCAATGCAAAGCAGGCGGCAGAAATTATTGCCATGGCGCACGACAAGGGCGTATTCCTGAGCGAAGCCATGTGGACGCGCTTTCTACCGGCGGTGCAAATATTAAAGCAGTGGATTTCCGCAGGTCGCATTGGCGAAGTGCAAAGCGTAGAAGCCGACTTTTCGCAGCCACTCACGCATGTGGAACGTCTGATGAACCCCGCCCTCGCCGGTGGCGCATTGCTTGACCTCGGCATTTACAGCTTGACATTTGCGGATTTGTTTTTAAACGACGAAAGCGGCAATGGCAACGAAAGCATTGTTGGCAACAGCGCAAACGACAAATGCAGTTTCAACTACGGAGCGCCCATTGCATCAATTGACGCACGCAGCATCAAGACTGCGACAGGAGTCGATGCAACCGACTGGATAAACCTCACTTACCAAAACGGCAAGAAGGCTTACCTTAAATGTTCTATCGCCAACCCCTGGCACAACGAAGGAATCATTTATGGTACCAAAGGCTACATCCGCGTTGTGAACCTGAACGACATGGAAGAGCTGCAGATATTCGACGCAAACGGCAGCCTTGTAGAATCGGTAAAGCCGGAAAGAATCTGCAACTGCTACGAATACGAGGTGCTTGCGTGCAAACGTGTTTTGGAAAGTCAGATTTCCGATCAAGCCGGGAATGGCAATTGTGTATTAGAATGCCACGAAATGCCCCACAGCAAAACCATGGAAATGATGGAACTGATGGATTCATTGCGCGACCGCTTTGGCGTAAGCTATCCCTTCGAGATTTCTCCGGGAGTCACCTGGGACCGTAGCGGCAACAAGTCCATCCTGCAAATTTTCGACATTGAAACAGGCGAAGTGCAGACGCTCCAGAAATTCGACTGCGTCATTGAAGCGCCAAACTGGAGCAGAGATGGCACATTCCTTACCTACAACAGCAACGGTCGAATTTACAAGCTGAACCTGAATCGAGACGCGACAGGCGACACCACCGCAGGCGATATCAGCGAAGTTCCAAGTCACTACGTAGACAACTGCAACAACGACCACGTCCTCGCCCCAGACGGAAGCGGCCTCTACGTAAGCCACCACACAAAAGAAGATGGACTTTCGCGCATCTACAAAATCTTCTTCGACGGTCGCTTGCCTATACTCATAACGCCCCTAGCGCCAAGTTACCTCCACGGAATTACACCCGACGGAAAAACGCTTGCTTACTGCGCTGAACGCAATGGCGAATACGACATCTACACCATCCCCGCTACAGGTGGAAACGAGACGCGCCTCACGACAGCGCGCGGCTTGAACGACGGCCCCGAATACGACAGCAACGGCGAATACATCTGGTTCAACTCCGTTCGCACAGGCCGCATGCAGGTGTGGCGCATGAAATCCGATGGTTCCGAACAAATTCAAATGACGCACGATAAACATTGGAACACATGGTTTCCGCACATTTCCCCAGACCTGAAAAAAGCAGTCATGGTTGCCTACCACGAAACCGACGTCAGACCCGGTGAACATGTCCCGAACAAGAACGTGGAACTGCGCCTCATGACCCGCAACGAAAACAGTTCCGCAGAATGGAGCGATCCGAAAACCATCCTCAAGCTTTTCGGCGGGCAAGGAACCATCAACGTGAATTCCTGGGCGCCTGACAGCAAGCGCTTCGCATTCGTCATTTACGAAAAGGAATAAATCCTACTACAGCGACTCAATCTGCATTTTCCATTGAAGAAGTTCAAGGAGCATTAATTCAACAAAGCCATCCTCAAAAATTCCTCTTCTAGCACTACTTTTACCCGATGAATTACGCCAGTTCCTTTTGGGCGGAGGCATTCTTCCCGTAGCTGCGCATCACAGATTTTACATTCAGCATGACACTACCGATGCAGCTGAAAGATTCACAAACCTCGTCAAATATTTTTCAGTCGCATGTTGCAAAAATGACATTGAGCATTCCGTTCAATAGCTGTCGGTGTAGGATGTAAGTAAAGTCAAAGATGCTCGTTGAAATCTGCCGTGTTGCATTTTCTGCATAAGTGGGCAAATCGTAGTGGGTAATATACTCCAAGACGAAAGGAATGGCAGCAAGCTCGTTTGTTTACATTTCCGAGGTTTAATGCAAGTTAATCCGCAACATACTTATTCTTCGGCGAAAAAAAGGTAAGCCAGTCTTTTATGAGGCCATATTATCCGTAAACCGCCTACAAGTCGAAGATGTCACCCTCGCTTTGCTCGAATGAAATCAGCAAATTCAGAAGAATATGATTTCGAAAAGTTCGTAGCAACGATAGCGTTCATCCATGCTTCGAACCTTAAATTCCTCGGAATTTGCAAGCATGACATTCGTCTTCTACATTCCCAGCATACGCAAAGATATCAAAAGTCGCCTTGCGAACGCATGAGGAAACCGACGTCTTCCGCATTTACATCATGACGTGCAGGATTCGATACTGAATATTGTTATAATCAGCATCACCCGTTCATCAGTCGCTTGATTTGCAGAACGATTTCCAGAGGAATACCCAATTCCTTCGAGACATTCTGCGCGGTTTTGCCTAGTTTCAAGGACATCATCACAGCGACAGCATTGCCAACACCTTCTTTATGTCCTTCCTCAAGTCCTTCTTCTCGCCCTTTTTCAAGCCCTTCCTCAAGTCCTGCGTTATGCCCTTCTTCCCAGTCAACATCGGCTATAGACTTGTAACCCTTGTTCATGCGTTCGTAAAGCGTATCCATAATCATCACCCGTTCATCAGTCGCTTGATTTGCAGAACGATTTCCAAAGGAACGCCTAATTCCTTCGAGACATTCCGCGCCGTTTTACCCAGCTTCAAGGACATCATCACGGCGACGGCATTGCCGACACCTTCTTTATGTCCTTTTTCACGTCCTTTCTCAAGACCTTCTTCGCGTCCTTTTTCAAGCCCTTCCTCAAGACCTTCTTCACGCCCTTTTTCAAGCCCTTCCTCAAGTCCTGCGTTATGCCCTTCTTCCCAGTCAACATCGGCTATAGACTTGTAACCCTTGTTCATGCG
>JAZLIJ010000274.1:0-2925 GCA_045617325.1 Fibrobacter sp. | reverse complement strand
AAATCCGTAAGCCGAAGCCAACAGCCAAACTTGTTTGGATACTGGTGGGGCTTGTTTTGGGGCATGCCCCACTCCGAGCTGGGGCCCCGCCCTGCAAGCAGTTTACTTTTGCATTAAAACACGGAACTTTGCAGGTGAGCCGATTTTTTTCTCAGTTAGCCAGGTGCAGCTAAAACAAAGCGAAATCAACCATAAAAAACGAATTTTGAGGCATTATAGCCCAGATTTAACCGAAAATGGACTCCAAATAGGGGTATTTTCAACGTTTGGAGTCCATTTTTACAAACAAAATAAATCACAAAATACGCTTAGACAAAAAAAATCCTCGCATCATGGGCTCCATTTTGCGTTTTGAAGCATTTTGGAGCTCATTAAAAGAACAAACCGACAGAAATATTTACAAACAAAGTTAAAAAGAGGACTCCAAACGGGACGATTTTCAACATTTGGAGCCCATTTTTTGCAAAAAAGATGTTTGCAGGCAGTCTTTATAAAAGAAAAAGATGAAAAAAACACCAAGCGTTTTCGCCCGGTGTTTTGCAAAGGCGCAAGCCGAAACTCGCAGCCTGTTGATCCGTTATTTGAAAATAGCCGTTATTGATGTCACCTGGCCAGGCGTCACCGTGCGCGTCACTTCGGTGCTGCCATCGCTCCAGCCTGTAAATACACCGGCATTCGCCTTCGCAGTCAAAGTCACAGGCACATCCCTGAAGAACGTCACCTTCATCGAGGACTGGTCCAGCGGCAAGTCATGCACGAGAATCGTTCCGGAGCCTTCCACACCAAGCGTCATCTCGGCAGTTTCGCCCAGCTTGAAGTGTTCCTTCATCTCGGTGCGGATTTGCGCCTGCCTTGAAGAAGCGTAATTCTTGATGGTCGAAAGTTCTTCTGCCATCGCGGATGCGTCGAGTTCCCAACGCTGCTGGTCCCTCGAGATTTCGGACTGGACCTCGCCTTGCAGCGTCTCGATGCGCTTGAGCAAGCGGTCAGACGCAAAGTTCATCGAAAGCAGCGTACAGAATCTGTTGATGAACGCGTTCTTGAACGGCTCGTATTCAAGCAGGCGACGCAGCAGGATGGTATGTTCGGAACCGTTCGGCCAGCCCATGCCATTCGCCTTTGTCACAAAACCGAATACGTTACCCTTGTCGATTTGCATATTTTCTTCGGCAAACTTCGTACCAAAGCCGTAATCCAAGTCGTAGAGGAACCATTTCCACTTGGACTTTTCACTAGCTACACGCCACTTCTTCATGTTGTTGCCCGGCCAGTCGCGGTTATCCACGAACATTTCCGTCATCATGTAGTTCATGTAGTTGTTAACGTCGATTTGGTCCGTCACATGCTTGTAGTTCGCTTCCGAGGTCAGGCTGTTGGAATTCAGCCAGTTCTGGAGATTCGTATAATCGGTGGAACTTCCGGCGAGCGCAGAGTTACCGGCGTCAATCAAGTCGATATCGTCAGGATCGTAACCGTAATGCGTTTCGTAGTAGTATTCGTTGTTGCGTTCGCGGATATTGTGAATGCCGAAGTATTCGCCGTTGTAATAGACGACTGCGGCACGACCACGCTGGTAATCCACGCCAAGCCCTTCCGAGATGGAGGTGCAAAGTCTGTCACGGATGTAATCGTGACCGAAGTTGTTGCCGTTGTTACGAATTGCAAGCGCCTTGAACTTCTTCAATTCCGGAGCTTCGGTGAACACAGGATACTTGAGGCGCTTTTCGCCGTATTCCTCGCGGAACGTCAACGCAAAGGACTTCTTTTCCTTGGCGCGGCTGTACTGGCCCGTAATTTTGTAATCGACCTTGTTCGCAAAGGCGGGCTTGCTTCCGTTCGGCTCGATGAGTTCCACAAACACTTGCAGTTCCCTGTTGCTCCAGTAGTTTGCACCGCGATAGGGTTCCGCCGCCTGCGCATTGTTGCCCTTCGTATAGAGACCGGAATCCGGGCTGAACATCGAAAGCGGATCCGTCGTCACAAAAAGTGCTGCAATGGAAGGTTTCTGGTCAAAGACATAAGTACGAGTCACCATGTCGCCCGGATAGGAGCCATTCGAATAGTTGACGCAGCGAAGCACCGTCGTCTTGTTGATGGTAAGTGTCTGCGTGATGATTTCGCTATTGATGGTAGGCTCGGCACCGCCCGTCATGCAGCGAGTCCCCTGAGGCAAAGTCACGCTCACCGGCTGCGTATAGAATCCCGAAGGAGGAATCGAAGTTTCGCCGGATTCGGCCTGAACGCTGCTCACCTCGCCCACGGTTGCGCCATACGGCGAAGGTGTCGCGAAGCCCCACGAACCAGCATCGTTGCGGGCCCAAGAAGCTCCAACAGGAACTGCGCTATAGCGCACGGAATCCATGATGCCGTTCGTCCCGTCCACTAGATAAAGCGTACCGCCATCCTTTTCAATCTTGAAAGTCGCATTGGGTTCATGGCCGCGGTTTCTCGCCACATAAGAAGACATCTTGATGGTCGTTGATTCGCTGCCTTCCGTTTCAAGCGTAAAGGTCGTGCCCGAGACATTCGAAAGGTCGAGACCAGAATTTTCAGGAATCGCCACATAGTACACCGTCGAGGAATCGCCGGTACCTCTGAGGTTCTTGCCGCTCCAGTTGTTCTTGCCACTGCCCAGGTTGAAATTCAATCTCAGCTTGTGGCCCTTGTCGATGTAGCCCTTGAGCACCAGCTGATTCGCCTTGCTCAAGTTCGCAGAACCGTTCGTATTCACCGTAAACGACGAAGTGCTGCCGCCCATGAAGTTCTGGATGACCGTCATGACGCTACCGAACTTGTTAGCGCCACCTTCGTTAAAGCAGAGTGCCGACTGACCGGGCAAATTGGCAATAGCCTCGCCACCGCTCTGCTGGCCGCCCATGCCGCCGCCCCAGTCAC
The DNA here is from genome assembly GCA_045617325.1 of Fibrobacter sp. Classification (GTDB taxonomy): domain Bacteria; phylum Fibrobacterota; class Fibrobacteria; order Fibrobacterales; family Fibrobacteraceae; genus Fibrobacter. The sequence continues at coordinate 30 of JAZLIJ010000274.1, read as the reverse complement.
CGCCCATGCCGCCGCCCATGCCACCGCCCA
>JAZLIJ010000273.1:0-4660 GCA_045617325.1 Fibrobacter sp. | reverse complement strand
AGGTCACCGACGTCCGCAAGTACATCAAGTAATTGGAACACCAAGGAGATTTAAAAATGAATTCTATTGACATCCTTAAAGGTTCCGACGTTCCTGTTCGCGATAACGTCATCGCTACCGACCGTATCATCCCGGCTCGCTTCCTCAAGTGCGTGACTTTCGAAGGTCTCGGCGCAAACGCTTTCGCAGACGATATCGCCGGCCTCGAAGCTCAGGGCAAGGTTCATCCGTTCCGTAACCCGGCCTACAAGAGCGGCACCATCCTCGTTTCCAACCAGAACTTCGGTTGCGGTTCCAGCCGTGAACACGCTCCGCAGGCTCTCAAGCGCTGGGGCATCAAGGCAATCATCGCTGAAAGCTATTCCGAAATCTTCTTCGGTAACTGCGTCGCCCTCGGCGTTCCGTGCTACAAGGTGGACCACGCTACGGCCGACAAGATTCTCGCCTGGATCGAAGCAAACCCAAACGGTGAACTCGAAACCAGCACCGAAGCCCGCACTCTGAAGATGGACGGCGAAACCATCGCCCTCACGCTCGCTGAAGGCCCGCGCGGCCAGTTCCTCGACGGTTCCTGGAACGCTCGCGCTGCTCTCACCGCCAACGCCGACAAGGTGCAGGAACTCGCCGCTAAACTACCGTACATGCAGTTCCTCAAGTAGTCGCAAGGCGAGAGTCGCAGAAATGAACTTGTTCATTTCTATAACCGAACCGCAGACTACTGCGCTTGCAAAGCGCCAATAGGTCGCACCTGCGGTGCTTTGAGGTACGAGGTCGCTTCGCTTAGAGGTCGGCACTCCGTGCCTTTGAGGCTAAAAAAATTGAAAACGTCCGGGCGTTCGCTCGGGCGTTTTTGCTATAAAAAAGCAGTCAACAACCCATTTTTAAACCATCAAATTTAACGAATTACAATATTTTCTCAATTCTTTTCGTAAATTCTAACGAATTATTTACAAAGCAAAAAATTGATTCAACCATGAATTTGGTCAGGGTACCTGAATTTGCACAGGTTAAAAATCTTCCTGCACAAAACATCCATTTTTCATTTCCGCAGAAAGCAATTCATAATTATACGCGGAACTTTCTGCATAAAGTCCCGTTGCAGGAGTTTGCAATTTTTCAAAAGTTTGAGAATTGCAGACAAGAGCATAAGCTTCTTCCATAGAAAGATTTTGTTCCTGGACAAGCCACAGAACCAAGTCATTCACTATGCATTCAACTAAAAATTTTTGTTTCGACGTCATAGGGCACCAGTCTTTCGTAAGAGAGACACCGCCCTCAACGTTCTAAAAGCGTACTGATTGTTCAACTTGCGATAAGAAAGACCATTGACAAGATCTTCTATAGAAATAATTCCATTGGAAAATGTTCGGAAAAGCGTCGCAATATCATCGTTCGCGACAGGACCTATAATCAAGTCAAACATATTCGCCGGATGATCCACATTTCGGCTACGATTAGCCATGACGAACTCAGCCCATTCGCGATTCGCAGATTCAAAATTCTTGACATTCAGAGAAGATTGCAAGCCCTCATCAAATTCAAAAACATTGACAACAGGATTTCCGCCAAAACGTTCGGCAACCTTTTGAGCTATCTCCTTTGCCTGCGACACAAGAGTTGTTAAATAGAACGATTGACCAAAATCTTTATAGGGCTTGCATTTCGACAAGTCGACCTTATCAATATCGCAATTGGAACCATGGTAGAGAATCATCTCAGCTGACCTCCATTCTTTAAGCAAATTGCCGTCATATCATCAACAGCATCGTCAAAAGACAGCAGATGCTCGGCCTCATAGTGCTTTTGAAGGAATTCAAAGCCTTTAAACAGGCTTAAATAATTGAAAGCCTGTTTTATAGTAAGAGACTTCGCTTTGGCGAACTCACTTATCGCAGCAGTAGTCCATGCGATACGCTTTTCCATATCAACCAATATAAAAAAAGAAAAGCGAAAATGCAAATTACCTAAACGCGCCTTCGACCCATTTGGCGAGTTTCCCTTCCTTGGCGAGTTCCGCGGTATCCGCCATCTTGAAATTCGGGTAGAGAGCCTGTATTTCCGAAGCAGTTTTTCCCTCCATTTCTCCATTGAACCCGAAAATATAGTGCATTGCAATCATGTAGATGATTTCCGTAGGAGCCGCACCGTAGACTTGATTTTTTACGATATGCTCCAGCCGTTCCTTTTCATCCGGGAAAAGTTTCTTCATCTTCTTGGACTGGTACAGGCGTTTGATGATTTCCGTAACGTACAAACCCGATTTCATATACAAGTCGGCAAAAGTGTGGGTCGGGTCATCGAAGCAGCCCGGAGTTTCCGTTTCCAACATGTCCACCATCTGCTTCACCACTTTTTTCGGGGTGAATATCTGGTTCGTCTTTTGGGGAGGAATGTAATCAAAAATATCGCCCTTCACGTCCTCCTTGAAGTAGTCGGCAAGTTCAGAACGTTTGCGCATAAATTCCTTCACGGAATCATTGAAGACAACCGAATCAAAGAGATGTCCCTCATAATGCTTTCGTTTTCCGTCACTGCTGTCGGTGTAGTCGCCTCCGTCGCGAAGAAACTTGAATTCATCCGTACTGATGCTTGTCACCTCTTTAAAAACATCTCCTGGAATATTCTGTTCGAATGTTTCAAGAGTTGTATTTTCGTTTCCGTACGCCATCAAGAACGAAGGTATTGTGCGAGCAAAACCACGCAAATGGTCGCGCACTTTTTCTTCAATATCGTTTTTCTTTTTCTCTATTTTGCTCTCTTCAATCGCCTTGACGGTTTCAACGGCAGCCTGATTCCAGATATCCTGCGTATTCGAGACAGTCTCCTGGAATTTTTTCTTGGCAGTTTCCAAATCCTTTTTAAACTCGGCATTGATTTGCTTTTCTTCGGCTTTGGAATTGCAGTTTTTCAGAGCCTCGTCGCGCTTGTGTTCCGCATCGCCCGCTTCTATCTTGAAATCGGCAGCGGCTGTGCGAATTTTCTTTTGCCCATAATCCTGCAACTTGCGTTCGAATTCCTTGCTCTGAGACTTGGTCATGTCCTTGCCAAACTTTTCCTTGGCTTCCTCGGAGATTTTCTTTACAGAGGCATCGTAACGGGCACCCAATTCCTTGAGCACATTTTCAACTTCCGAGGTTTTTTGATTTCCCAATAGTTTTTTAACATCATTTTCAAATTCATCGGACTGTTTCCCAAATACCGGATCGCCGAACTTATCGGCAGCAGTCCCGACAACCTGCTCCACCGGAACTTCCGGGTTTCCTTTTTCGTCAAGCGGAATGCCACTTGCCTGTTCTGGCGTAACGATATTCTTGTCAGCCTCGGCCTTCGTTACCGGATTCACCTTCGTAAGGATTTCGTTCACAATTGAAGGCGCCGCAAAGATTCCACTGATATTCTGGAACAGAAAATTACTCATGAATCCATGATTCACCACCTCCTTCGCATGAATGTGGCGAGGAATTGTAAGCACTTTTTCGGCATCCAGTTCAATCATCTCCCCGTCTTCATCTTCGCCAACAACCGGGAAAAAGTTCAAAAGTTCCAAGACGTGCTTTTTACGTTTTTCACTATCGCCGGCGCCTCCTGCGGTATCGCGATACTGGTCATTAGCGATGGTTTCAACAATAGTCAACGTGCGAGCAGGGTCAAAATCAAATACATACGCATTTTCTTTACGATAGGTTTTGTTGTCCTTGTCCAAGAATAAGCAGGGGTTTTGCGCACGGAAAGCCGCCTGCATATAAAGTGCCGGAGAACGCATCGAGCAAAGCATCAAAACCGCAGTCCATTCGGGAATGGTGACGCCTGTCGTAAGTTGCCCTACCGAAAGGGTAATGGTCTTGTCGTTGCTTTTAATGGCCTCGCGAACCGCAGTGATGGCTTTTTGATTTTCGGAATCCTCATCACCGTTACCTACAGCCAAAACGATTTCGTACGCACCGAATACAGGGTGCTGATTCAAAAGTTTTTTGAGAGCCTTGGCGGATTCCACGCGGTTCAAGAGCCAAAAAGTATGTTTAAGTTGATTTCTGAGTTCTTCAGTCGAAAACGGATACTTTTTCTGTTCCGTAAGAGCATCCAGAAATTTTTTCACGTCTTCCAGATGTTCAAAATAACCGGATTCGTTCGTCTTAAAGAATTCGTTCAAGTCAAAATAATACTGGATTTCTTCGTCATCGATACGAGTCCCGGCATCCGCTTTCGCGCCCATCATTTCGGACATCTGATAGGTGAACAGGTTTAGTTTCGGCAAGTCCTCGTACGGATTTTCGATTCCCTTTTCGGTGAATTCCTTTTTACGTTGCTGTTCGTCGGCATACGTCCAGTTGAAAATAGCTTCCTCAGGGAACTTGTCCGAAGCAAGCATCTTGAAAGGAGTCCCGGAAAGATTCAGCGTGAAGCGACGCTTAATTCGTTCCAGAGCCACATCCGTCTTATCGGTTTCTACGCCTTCATGGGCTTCATCGAGGATTAGCACATCCCAGTCGAGTTCGGAAACCTCACGGAGTTTTTCGTAATCACCGCCAAAAGCCTTCGCGCCTTTGAGATCTTGCAGAGATATAAATTCTATACAACCTAACCTGTTTTTGCCGACGGCGATAGAAAATTCATCTCGGGTCAAAACATGCTTGTACTTTTGCGGATTCTTTTTGAAAAC
>JAZLIJ010000272.1:0-11377 GCA_045617325.1 Fibrobacter sp. | reverse complement strand
GCAACCATTAAACGATTTGCTTAATTCAAAATCATGTACACCCTCTCCAATTTTCCATAAAGTAATCGAATTACTTGAACGAATGGCCCATATTATAGAATCCGTCATCTGCCCTGCCGGTGTAGACGAGCCTTGATTTTTCATGCCAAACATTCCTGTTGCAAGTTCACTAGACAAGGAATCACATAATTTTGGTCCATTCTCTTGAACGCGGTAATTGTAAGCGCACAGACGTTCCGCTCCGCATCCTTCAAGCTCAACATACTCCCCATTCCACCGATCCGTAATTTCACTCCAACAACGATAATCACCAACCATCACCAACGAATCATTGATAAAACCAACAACTTTCGCATTAGAACGATGTTCATACCATTGAAAATCTACATCCGTGCACCCCCCACATCCCGGCGCACAACACGGTCGCCACTAGCGCAGCAATCAGTTTCCATCCAACTCTACAAATTCCACCCATGTGGCAACTCCTTTTTTACTTTTCCGCACAATCTAGAAAATTGTACAATACACCCAATGCAAAACCGCGCCAAATATGAGATCCCGTGTCGGAGCACGGGATGACAACCGCCGAGAATCAAGGGGTATACAATGTAAAATTTTGCATATCTTATTGATTTACTACAAATTTCACATTACAAATAAAGAAAATTCACAAATTATTCTGACAAATTACGTCATTAAACCGATAAAGTGCACAAGGCGAATAAAAGCAATCTCATCCACCCCATCACGTCATCGAGTCCGCCTACCGGCGGACAGGCCTGCCTACCGGCAGACAGGGAGCGAAGCGACGAAACGATCTCTTTGTGCACAGCGCTGCTCGTCAAAGCCCGCTCGAGTAAACTCGGCGGTCGCTGCGCACGCATATAGTACGGCTCGGCAATGAAAAATAAGCAGGCTTATTTTTCGCTGCGCTCGCCTTTTGTTATATGGCGTGCTGCGCACGCATATAGTGCGGCTCGGTAATGAAAATAAGCAAGCTTATTTTCACTACGCTCGCCTTTTGTTATATTATGTTCATGGCTTTGAAGAACTTTCCAATCGGCGTGCAGGACTTTGCAACCATTCGTAACAGAGGCTATTTCTATGTGGACAAGACCGATCTTGTCTATAATTTGACTCATACAAACCAATATTACTTTCTCAGCCGTCCGCGCCGTTTCGGAAAGTCGCTTCTCATCAGCACTTTGCAGTACTACTTCGAAGGTCGCAAGGAACTGTTCACGGGCCTTGCGATGGAACACCTCGAGACCGAGTGGAAAAAGCACCCTGTCATCCGACTGGACATGAGCTGCCTGAAAGACCTGGACGAGGAAATTTTTGCAGCCAATATGGATTCGATGCTCGGAACCATTGAGCAGGAATACGGCATCAAGAATGACAAATCCAATCGGGCTTGGGGCGCACGACTCACGAACCTGATTTACTCGGCGAACAAGCAGTCTGGTGAACAGGTCGTCGTGCTAGTCGACGAATATGACACCCCCATGCTCGAGGCCATGGGTAAAAGCGAACAACTGGACAAAGTCCGCACCCGCATGCGCGACTTTTACGCACCACTCAAGGCTCTTGGCGGCATCCTCCGTTTCGTATTCCTCACAGGCATCAGCAAATTCAGCCAGCTCAGCATCTTCAGCGAGCTGAACAACCTCAAAATCATCACGATGAGCGATGATTTTGCAGCGATTTGCGGCATCACCAAGGAAGAGGTTTTAACGCAAATGCAGCCGGAAATTCAAGCTCTCGCGGACAAGCAAGATTTAACCTACGACGAAGCATGCGCCGCGTTGCAAAAACAGTACGACGGCTATCACTTCAGCAAGAACTCGCCGGATGTTTACAATCCGTTCAGCCTGATAAACTCCTTGAGCGATGGCGAACTTGCTAATTATTGGTTTGCCTCGGGTACGCCGACCATTCTGACAAAACTTGTCAAGAAGTTCAACATGGAACCGGAAGCGTTCAGCAAGGGCTTCGAAGCCACCCAGGAAATGTTCGAGGCGCCAACAGAGACCGCAACCAACCCCATTCCCATGCTGTACCAGAGCGGGTACTTGACCATCAAGAAATACAACAACGGAAGTTTCGCCCCTTACATTTTAGCCTTCCCGAACAAGGAAGTCTCGGATGGTTTCTCGCGCAGCCTGCTCTATCACTACGGCAACCAAAGCGACGAATACGCCACCACAGCGAACAAGATTATCAAGGGTTTCCTGGCGGGCGACATCGATGCCGTGTTGAACGTCGCAAAGGCATACCTGAGCCAGATTCCGTACGACTCGGAAAAGCCAAACGAACTGCACTACAAGACAATTATCTACTGTCTATTCCTCATCATAACGCCGTATCTGGTCCGCTGCGAGGAAAAATCAGCAACCGGCCGCGCAGACATCGTAGTCGAAACCGCAAATTCAGTCTACGTCTTCGAATTCAAGCTGGACACAAACGCTACCGCAGAGGACGCGCTCAAGCAGATTGACGACAAGGGCTACCTGATTCCATATTCCGCAACAATTGCCACAAACGGCTCACCGAAGAAGTTGTACAAAATCGGCGTCAGCATCGATGCAGAAAAACGCACCATCGGTGATTGGAAAATCGTCGATGGCTAAAAAGCTAAATTTACGCGAGACACCGGAAGTCGTGCAGAACAAAACGACCCTTTGAGTTTTGTGTCGCCGTAAGTTTTTCCCCGCCGACATGGCGCATATACACAGCGCAGGCACACGGGTCGTCCACGACAAACGAATACTTCTCGATGAAGCCGTCCACGCGGTCCCAGCGGTCCATCGTCACGCCGACCTTGTACCAGTCCGACTCCGCCTTGAATCGGAACTGTCCCTTCTTGAACGCAGAGAAGTCATCCTTCTTGAAGGAGCCGTAGTAAACGGAATCGCCCTTTTGATTCACGGCATTGTAGACAAATTTCCCAGCAGAGTCCTTCAGAGCCACTTTCTTCGCCACTAGCGAATCATTCTCCCCATAAAGCCCGACTTCGCGCAAGTGCGCATCGTCACCGCTAGTCGCCAATTACGTTGATTTAACGCATTGTGCGCCCAAAGAAAAGGCTTTTTTTAACGATTTCTTATTTGAATATTCGTAGCGATGTTTCGGATATTCAAATATTTTTTTTGCTTGTTGGCGTTTCTTTTTTACGATGTCTGGTCGATGAACTTCGCAACAGATTACGATGTACAACCGCTTTTGCAAAAGACGAAGAAACCCTTGGAAACGGAAATCGCGGCACCGAAAGAGCGGCTGTCAATTCCGATTATCGCTACAGAAGTTGTCGCCCTGAACTTTTTGGTTTGGGGTGTCGACTACTATCTGCTTGATAAAAACTATGCGCATACGGGGCCACATTATTGGAAGCGCAATTTTCGCGAAGGTTGGAAATGGGATCACAATCACTGGGCCATCAATTTTTACGGTCATCCTTATCATGGTTCAAGGTACTATGCTGCGGCGCGCTCAGGTGGCTACGGCTTTTACGGAAGCATACTTTGGGCAGCACTTGGCAGTGCCACATGGGAAATGTTTGCAGAGACGGAGTACCCCTCCATCAACGACTTGATAACGACATCCATCGGAGGAGCTGTATTCGGCGAAGTGTTCTACAGATTTTCGCAAATGCTCGACGGGAATGGCAACGAAAAACTTTGGCGTCGTCTAGCCTCGATGGGAATCGAACCTGTCGGATACATACAGCGCAAAATATTCAGCGACAGGTACGCTCAACTAGAAAGCAGCGTATTTAATTTAGATGTATTCCTCGGTTCCGGTTTACGCTTCGGGAACGACTTCCGCTTTAACGGGATGAACACGGGAACGCTTGACGAGGACTGGGACGACACGCATTTCATGTTCGGAGTCAACGCGGAATACGGGCGCCCCTATACGAATATCAAGCAGCCCTTTGACTATTTCATGGTGATGTCGGCATTTGCTTTTGGCGACGACGGAAGCCTTGCACATTTGGATATTACAGGTAAATTAAGCAATATTGGTATTCACGGCAGCGGTCGATGGATTGACTTTGCGACGTATCTGGATTACGATACATTTTACGGGGACTTCGCGACGGTCGGGACGGTCTCGGTGGGCGGCGGGCTTGACATTTCGTTTTGGCTTTTCAGCAACTTGCGATTTCGAATTTCCAATCAGCTTTACTGGATCTTGCTCGGCACAACAGACATGGGATACGACGACATTCTCAAGGAAAAGCACCCTGATTACAATCCGGACATGGACAGTTACCAGTACAACATGGGCATCAAATACAGTCTTTACCTTGAATTTGGGATTGGGCATTTCGCGCGAATTTGCAACCGCATGAATTTGGAGGCGCTCCACACGATGCCAAATTCACTGCCGCATTATGGAGCGTATGGCTGGGACATGCTGCTGTTCAACTACACCTGGGTTGAATTTGATCTCACCCAAAGGGTTTCTCTTGGAGCAAGGCTTGATACATATATGAAATTCGCAGCCTACCATTCAGAATTTTTTGAGCCAATGAGCCGCCGAATGTTTGCAACAACTTTGTACATAAAATTCAAAATTTTGTAAAAGTCGAGAGCACATTTCTAGATGCAAAGCCTCACACCTCAAAGCCCGAAGGGCGCCCTCACACCTCATGCCTATTTCACATCTCGTATCAGCAATCCTGTTTACCAACCACTTTTTGCGAATTATAAATTATGAGTTATGAAGTATGAGAAATTAGGCTTATAAACGGTTTTTCATCTCTCATTATTTACGCGCATCTCGCATCAGCAAACCTGTTTACCAACCACGGCTTACTATCAAAGTCCGAGCGGACCTTCGTGAGCCGAAGGCGACTCATCTTAATGAGTCGTCGCAGGCGAGAGCGAGGACTCATTAAGAAATTCTATTTTGCATCAAAGTCCGAGCGGACTCTAAACGCCATGATGGCAAATGCGCCGGCCACATTCATACTCGCCTTCCTCCCCGCCATCGGAATCGTGACCTTCATCGTCGTCTGTTCCATAATTTCGGGAGCAATTCCAAGTTCCTCGTTGCCAAGCACAATCAAGCCCTTCTCGGGCCAAGTTACGTTGTTTATACTCGGAATATTTTCGCCAGTTTCAAGGGCGATAATCTCGTAGCCGTTTTCCTTATGCCACTTGATGCATTCAAAAGGATCGTCCCAACGCTTGATGGGAATCCATTCCTGGCAGCCGCGAGCGGCACTTTTCACAGTCACATGGTCAGGACCGCAGCTGTAGCCACTCAGATGAACACCCTCGAGGCCGAAGCAATCGGTGCTGCGAATGATGGAACCGACGTTAAAAGCACTTCTCAAGTTGTGTACGAGAACCGCAAACGGTATCGGCTTTTCGTTGGCGATTTCGCGGTCGCCTGGTTCCTGTTCCAGATAGATGTCGCGTTCAAAGCCAAGGCCTGCGCGGGTGCGGAAGGTCTTGTACAAATCAATCATCTGCGCCTGATTCTTGCCGGTGAGGCGTTCCGATTCGGGCAGTTTCTGCCATTCGGCGTACGTCTCGAATTCACGTTTGGCACGGGGCACGTCATCGCCCAGCTGTAAAATTATGACACGCAGAAGTTCCGCCAAGCGCTTGAATTTGGAGGTTTCCTTCATGGCTAGGAATTTCGGTTCAGTATACATTAATTAGTGATTAGGGGTTAGTGGTTGGTGGTTAGTGATTAGGAAACTATTGTGAATTATGAGTTACGAGTTATAAAGCAGCGAAGCCGCCATTATTACTACTGCTTACTAACCACAAACCACTGTTTACTTCCTACTTTTTCAGCGCCTTCACGGCTTCGGTCAAGTCCTTGATGGCCTGGATGAGTTCGTCCATCTTGGCTTCGCTCACGCCAGCGGCAGCAGCATTCGCCGCATTGACAGCGGCTGTTTTCGCCTGTTCCACAGCAACAGTCGCGGAGGTTTCCTTCACAGGAACTTTCCCAAACCAGATGTCCGGCCAGCGGTCGTTTCCGCTATGATAGGTGATGCGCGTTGCGGTTTCAACAGGTTCGCCAATCTTCCACATATAAAGTTCATAATCGAACATATCGTGGTCGTGGCCCTTGTCGGTTGCGCCCCACACAAGCCACTTGCCATCCGGAGAAATTCGCGGAAAATATTCGTGACTGCGGCGTCCCGGCAAATCCATCAATTTCACGTTTTTCGGGATGCCAAAGAAACCGACCTTTTCCAGCTGCTTGCCGTCTTTCGCCGTAAACCAGAGGATTTCGCTCGGAGCGGCGGTGCCGCCGTTTCCTGTCGGATTCACACGGTAAAGCTTGCTGCCGTCAAAGTTCCAATCAATTTGGCAACCATCACCGGACTTGGTCCAGCCGCCCTTCTGCAAATCCCACACGCCCGTTTCGCGCATGGAACCGCGGAGTGTCATCGCCAAATGTTTTCCGTCCGGGCTCATGTTCGGTTCCTGGAGAATCACGCCCGACTTGTTGAAAGCCTTTTCACCATCGAGCACGAGCGTCTCTTTTTTGCTCGCCAACTCCATCGAAAATACCTTGCCAGCACGGCTAAACACAATTGACTTTCCGTCCGGACGCCAGGTGCCCCAAGTCGCATTATCAACAATCTTCGTCGCATTTTCGCCGTTGATATCGACAGTCCACAAGTCCCACTTTTCAGGATAGTTAGCATCGTTTTCCGGAACCCAGCCACTTTTACTGCGGTTGAACATCACCTTCGCACCGTCGGGAGAAATGCGCGGGAACCAGTCCACATTATTGCTTTTGGTCAAGGCACGCTGATTCGAGCCGTCAGCATTCATAATCCAAATGTCGTGATGCGAATTGGCACGGCTCGTGGACCACACGATGGCACCTTCCACCTTCCCTTTCAAGGCATCGAGCGCCTTCTGTTCTTCGGGAGTCGGATCAACAGCGGCACCCATCGGAGCGCCTTGCTCGGCAAATGCAGATACGGCCAAAAAGCCGAGAGCGGAAATCAAAGCGAATTTTTTCATATCGTAAAAGATAGCAACACCCCAAAATCACATTAGCCCACAAAAAAGAAAAGTATGGACAAAAACGACTTTTGACATCGGTTTATCCGCATTTTGCCTAAATTTCGCACAAATTTATTTAAAAAAACAGGCATTTGCAAAAAAACTTAAAACACAAAAAAGAACGGCAACATTTGTTATATGGCGTGCTGCGCACGCATATAGTACGGCTCGGCAATGCCCGCTCAAGTAAACTCGGCGGTCGCTGCTCTCGCCTTTTGTTATATGGCATGCTGCGCATGCATATAATACGGCTCGGAAATGAGAAATAAGCAAGCTTATTTCTCGCTTCTCTCGCCTTTTGTTATATTTAAAATATGGCTTTGAAGAGATTTCCAACTGGCGTCCAGGATTTTGCCGTTCTTAGAGAAGATGGCAAGTATTATGTTGATAAGACTGACTTGATTTACAAGTTGGTTCAATCAGACCGTTATTACTTTCTCAGCCGTCCGCGCCGTTTTGGAAAATCCCTTTTAATTAGCACCCTGCAATATTATTTTGAGGGCCGTAAGGATTTGTTCACTGGCCTTGCCATGGAGGGCCTCGAGACCGAGTGGAAAAAATACCCGGTCATTCGGCTCGACATGAAGAATTTTCGGTGTGATGATAAGAAGACTTTAGAAACGTCGTTTGACGATTTGTTGACTCCGCTAGAAAAAACTTTTGGAATTGAAAAAGAGTATGATGGTAGACATGCTTCTTTACGCTTGCACAAGTTGATATCGGAAGTGCATGAAAAAGCAAAATCCGAAGTTGTTGTTCTTGTTGATGATTACGATGTTCCTTTTTTAAAAGCCGCGGAAGCGGGGATTCTTGAGGAGTGCTGGCTTTCTATAATGTGGTTCTTTTGCCCCATAAAAAGCCTTGGCGGAATAATTAAGTTTGCAATTCTTGTTGGCACTTGTAAAACACATTATGCCGATAATATATCTGGTGGCTTGAATAATCTTTACGATATCACCATGAATGATGACTACGCTGCCATCTGCGGCATTACCAAGGAAGAACTGCTCTCGCAGATGCAGCCCGAAATCCAGGCTCTTGCCGACAAGCATAAAATGACCTACGATGAGGCTGTCGCTGCCTTGCAACGCCAGTACGACGGTTACCACTTCAGCGAGAACTCACCGGACTTCTACAATCCGTTCAGTTTGATAAACTCTTTGAGTAAGCTGAATTTCGCAAATTACTGGTTTGCCTCCGGCACGCCGACCGTTTTGACAAAAGCCATGGCTCGTTACAGTTTGAGTCCTGAAGAGTATGACCAGGGTTTTTCTGTTGCTCAGAGAACTTTTGACGCTCCCACAGAAACTGCCGATACGCCGATTCCGATTCTTTACCAGAGCGGCTATTTGACGATCAAGGGGTTCGATAAAGGTGCTGTTCGACAGTTCAGATTGCAATTCCCGAATGACGAAGTTCGTGAGGGAATGCTTAACCTGCTCGCGAATTCATATGCGTCAAAGAACGACATGGACACATCGGAATTCTTGGACCATTTTGTGACGGCGATGAAGGCATGTGACGTAGAAACTGCACTTACAGAAATGCGTGCGTTCATGGCAAGCATTCCATACGATGCCGAAAAGCAGAACGAACATCACTACAGAACGATTTTCTACCTGATTTTCCGTATTGCAACGCCGTACCTTGTACGTTGCGAGGAACGCACCGCCGCAGGCCGCGCCGATGCCGTCGTAGAAACAGCGAACTCCGTCTACGTCTTCGAATTCAAGCTGAACGCAAGCGCCACTGCCGAGGATGCGCTGAAGCAAATTGATGACAAAGGCTACTTGCTTCCGTACTCCGCAACGCTCGCCGCCGATGGCACGCCGAAGAAGTTGTTCAAAATCGGCGTCAGCTTCGATGCGGAAAAGAGGACAATTGGGGAATGGAAAATAAATTAATACAATATCTCTGCCAACTCTTTTAATAAATTATTTGCATTTCTTTTTTGCAAATAAAGTGCATACATTTTTCTTTGATCAGCACCTATCCATTGCATAAAAAAAATCTTTTCCGACATCAGCATCCAAATTTGTAGTAATAGAATTCATTATATTTCGTTCTAAATTTTCTATTGTTCCCAAATTTTCAAGGGATAATGTATTAAGTATCTTTTCTTTCGAAGACCAAACTAGAATATTTTTTTCTTTTTTCACATAGAATATCAATTCGGTTTCCTGACAACTAAACACAAAAAAAGTGCTATTCAAAGAAAATTCTGATTTAGGAACATCTGTATACTTATTCAAAAAAAGCTTAAATGCAGAAAATTCATTAACAGCATTATCATATTTCTGTTGAATATCTTTATCGCAATAACAATGATTTTCTTCTGTACTGTCGTTCAAATAAACAACCTTTTCCTCGCAATCCAAATTTTCATTTTTACAACCAAAGATGAAAAATATAAACAAAGATACAATTCCTAGTCTTTGATTCATTTTTAGAAATTCCTTATGTTAAAAGGATGAATTTTGCATCCATGCACAAAAATCTTTTTCGTAAAAAATTCATATAAAGCATTGTCAGACTTAAATGAATGAAAATGTGAACCAAGATAAACTTCAGGTTCTTTTTTTTGATTCTCCCCATTCCATCGAAAAAGAGAAATATCCCACTCACCTTCGACTGGATTTTCCAAGCGATCCTTTACCATTTTTTTTTTTCAAGATGGTTTATTTCTTCCAATCGTTTTGAAGAAAGATTCTCTGCAACTCCACAAAGAGTCGAATAGACAAAATTTTTTTCCTTATTTTTGGTATAAATAAAGTGACTGGCATATTTATCATGATAGTCTATAAAAATTGAAAAATCATTATCCAGGGCAGCGCCATAAATTGAATATTTCGCAGCATAACGAATGAAAGTTTCAAATAAGAAACGGCTTGTAGAAAGATCGTTATATTCCTTATATAGTTCGTGATGTTCGCAATGGCACGTACTTTCTTTTTTAGCTTCAATACGTATGTTTTCTTCGGGACATTCTCTATTTTCTGCAACACAGCCCGTTAAATTCAATAAAAAAGCAAGCCAACCCCGAAAAAATTATTTATCCCACCCATGATAATCCTCATATTTTTGATAGTTACTGGGATCCCATATATCAAAATGCATAATATCATACTGAACACCATTTCCATATAAATTGTGTGTGGGATCATCAACAAAATCAGGCGAATGAAAGTAAAGATAGAGCGACAACATTCACGCATTCATTTCAATTCAAAATAAATAAAAATAATTATAAAAAGAAAAATTAAACTTAGAGTACGTTTTTTTTGACCACCCAAAACAAATGTAAAATTTAAATATTACACCCACAATAGATATAAGCAGTATAAGCAAATCAAAAAGAAATTTATTCATTTTCATTCCTAAATTCATCTAAATACGCATGTCTAAACGAATCGCCTATTTCAGGCGTAATTTCAACATTATTATTGAACATTTCTTGTGCATACGAATTTGCCCAACTAGCCTTTGTCATAACATCATTTATAGAAGCCCCCGAAATAGAAACGCCAGCCATCAAGGTCAAATCACTCATATACGATTCAAAACTCGGACTCATTTCGTATAAAGAAATAAAATTATTTATAATGTTCATCTCTTGCGTTATATAAAAAGCATCATCAATAAAGGAAGATAGTAGAGGAGGATTTTTACCCAAAAAAGAAGCCAAATTTTTAGATAAACCAAAACCAACAAAATCCGCTACAGCAGATGTCAAGCCCTCATACCATTTTGACCTATGGCTATTTACCACCTCCCCCGTAGGCAGAAAAGCAAAAATTAAAGGCCCCAAAACAGGTATATATTTTGTCCCTTCTAAAAATAAAATTGATAAAGAACTATGATAATGATATCTAAAAGTATTTTCAAATTGACTTATAACAAATTTTCCATCCCCATCCACCACGTTCACCGGATTCATCCCGTTCCCCACATACAGATACGGGCTATTAAACTGTCTAGCAGCATCCACTGAAATCCACAATCCGAGCATGGGATCGAGGTAACGTGCGCCGAAGTAGTTCATACACCTTTAATCATAGAAATTTTCAGGAAGACATATATATCTTTAACGAGCTTATATAAAATCGAAACAAGAATATTCATCACCAGTCCACAAAAAAAAGACTGATTACATAAAGAAATGTTGTTAACAGCATCGTTACGATAGTCTCTTTTTTTGAACTAGCTTCCCAAATTTGACACCGAAAAAGCACACCTATTTCTAAAATAAGCCACGTTGCAAAATAAAGCAAAAAACGATTATTCATCATCGTACCCAAATTGATCTATATAATCAGTATGAAATTGTTTTT
>JAZLIJ010000271.1:0-17817 GCA_045617325.1 Fibrobacter sp. | reverse complement strand
GATTTAATAAAAGTAGACAGTAGGAAGTAGACTGTAGGTAGTAAAAGAGGTTTCAGGAGTCAGGTGTCAGCGGATTGTTTTGGCGGGTTGAGTGGCTTTGCTGAAAAAGTGAAAAATGAAAGATGAAAGGTGAAAGGTGAAAAATGTTACTAATGGCGGCTTTGCTGTGAGTCTAATAAAAAGTAGACAGTAGGAAGTAGAGTGTAGGAAGTAAAAGAGGTTTCAGGTGTCAGGTGTCAGCGGATAGTTTTGACGGGTTGAGCGGCTTTGCTGAAAAAGTGAAAGATGAAAGGTGAAAGGTAAAAATGTTGCTAATGGCGGCTGCGCCGTAAGTCAAAAATAAAAGTTTTAACATCTATAATTTCACTCTTCACTACCCGCGCAAAGCGCCATACTCTCATTCTTCATTCTTCACCCTTCATTCTTCACCCTTCACTCTTCACCCTTCATTACTCCATCACCAATCTGCTAAATTCCCAAGAACCGATTGTTCATTGTTAATTGTTCATTGTTCTTTTGTGTTTCCGTCTGTATGCTATGACGAAAAATACGAGAAAGCCGCCGAACGCTAAGAAGAATAGGGGCGCTTCGTATTTGTGGTAGATGTGCTTTCCTTCTTCGGGAATGTCCGCTTTATTCATGGAAAATTGTTTATTGAGCTGTTTTAAGTAGATGATTTCTGCGAAGTCGTGGACGATGTTGAGGATGCCTTCTCCGATTCGATCATTCTTCAGCTTTGGCTCGTAGACATTTGTCTTGAGGCTGTCCAGCGTTTTTTCTGTGATGATGTTTTTGAGGCCTTCGCCGATTTCGAAGTAGGTGTAGTTTTCATCCACAAAGTGGAAAATGAAAATGTATCGACCATTTTTATGCGACTGACTCCATGCGTTTGCGAGATTCTTCGCGTATTCCTTTACCGGAACTTTCCCCGTTTCTTCAATGACCGTGCTTAGAATATGGGTGCCCGTCGCGTCAAATACCGTGACAGCCATTTGCTGGTAGAACGCTGTCTGTTGTACCGTCAGGTAATCCCATTCGCTGTAGATGGAAGTGTATTGCGGATAGTCCGGAAAAAGTCCTTGCTCCGTTTTTAGCGTTTGTCTGGTATTGTGCGTATGGTGAACTGTGGTGGAGCGTGCGTTGGATATTGCAAAACATGCCAATACAGCCAAAATGATGATTTGAAGTCGTCTCATACCAGATATATATAAAAATGGATTGTAGATGGAAAAAATTGCTTGATAGAGTTGAATGGGCGTACTGTTGTGGTGTGTTAATTAACAATTAAGATGGGGCTTGAAGAAAATTGTTAAATCAGCCACGATTGACGAAAGTGGAATACTCATGAAAGACTTATGCAGTATGTCAAGTAAAAATATTTTTTGTGCAGTTTATATAAATTTTTGTTATTTTACGAATGGATATAAAAAGGAGAAAGTTATGTCAACTTCATTTATTATCTTTGTCATTTTGGCAGTTGTCATTGTGGGAATCGCAGGCTATTGTCTTGGTGTCAGGGTGAGTAAGCTTGCCCATCAAGAATCTCCTGAAGCTCAAAATTCCAAGTCATATGAGGAATGCATTGCTGAAAATGAAAAAGCGTTCAAGTATGGTTCTTTTACGGATGCTCGTGATGGTGAATCTTATCGAACCATTCAAATTGGCAATCAGGTATGGATGGCAGAAAATCTCCGCTTTAAGACCGAAGATAGCTTTGCTCCCGATGATGATGAAAGGAATGTAAACAAGTTTGGCCGACTTTATACGTGGTTCTCAGCCATGAATATTCCGTCTGAAAGTTCTGATGAGTCTACCGCTAAGGATATGGTTGGGGAAAATAAAATTAGTGACAAAAATTATCAGGGAATTGCCCCTGAAGGTTGGCATATTCCAAGTGAAAAGGAATGGGAACAACTGGTTAAGTATATTTCTGAAAAAGCGAAAAATCCGGGCGATGAATTGCGCAGTATCTGTTTTTGGCAGAATCCAGGCAGTGATTCTTTTGGCTTCTTAGCTCTTCCCGCCGGATATCGCTTTGGAAATGGAGCCTATTATCAGTTCGGCAAACGCACTCGCTTTTGGACCAAAGTTGAATATGGCAGTGGCAATGCTTTTCGATTTGGTCTTACCGAAGAAGGGACTGACATTGAAGGTATTTATAAGTCAGATGCCATTTCCATTCGCTGCGTGAAAAATGCGTAAGTCTGCCAAACCGCTTTTAATTAACCTCTAGCCGCTCTTCTTTCTGTCTTGCCAGGTGCTTTGGTTGAAGAGCTGGCCTTCGGAAAGACCGTATTTTTCTTCGACGCCTGCTTTTGAAATAGCGGCGTCGATGTTTATTTTTCCGCGGATGGCTTGCGTATAAATTTCGATTTTGCGGCGGACGGATTCCGGGGATTCGTCTAGGAGCTCGAGCCTGAAGCTGTTCACGTTTTTCGCGATGAGGTTCGGTAGCAGCTTGAGCGCGGATTGAGGCTTGCCGACGAAGAGCGTGTTGCGGCATTCGGCGTCGGATTGCAGAAAGTGGCGCTCGCCCTTGTGGTCCAGAATTTCGACTTTGTGCTTGGTGCAGATTTTTCCGCATTCCGGAAAGCGCCTGCCGGTGGTGAGGGCGCGCGCGAAGGCGCAGTACTCGGAGTGGAACGCCGGCATGTACTGGTGCAGCGAAAGCTCCAATTTGCTTCCGTCAATGCTTGAAAGTAAATCGAAAAGCTGAGTGCTGTTCAAGTCCCATGAGGGATGCAGCGCCGTGAGCCCCTGCGAAAGCAGCCATTCGAATGTGGCACTATTTGCTGCATTCAGGCTGTAGTCGCCGACCATCGGAATGCCGGAATCCTTGAGCAGCGCGAGCGTTCCCAGGTTTCGCACGAGGATGAAATCGGGCGCAAGCGAGAAAATTTGCTTGATGTAATGGTTCTCGTAGGGTTTGTGGATGCGGAGTGTCGCAATTCCTGCCTGGAATCCGAAGTTCCGGATGCGTTCCTCGGGTTCCTCGTATTTGACGCCCCAGTCGAAATCCATGACGACCTTGTCGATGTCGAGCCCTTGCAGTGCATCGATTTGCTCCGGTCTGCGGACGAGGACTGTGATGGATGTGCGCTTGCGGGTGTTGTTGCTCGAAATGCTGTTGTCGCGGGAGATGCTGCCGAAACTGCTGCTCGCGATGCTGTATGAACCGCCGTTGCTGCTGGAAATGTCGCTGCCGCAGGAGATGCTGTCGGGATTGCCGCTGACGCTTGGGATGTTGCTCGTGGCGCGCACCTGCTGCAAAAATTTTTCGCCGTTAGCTGCACTTGGCGAAAGCTCTTTCCACTGCAAGCGTTTTTCGTCCAGCGATTGAATTGCCTCTTGACGTAGCGTGCGGAGAATTTTCCCGGGGAGGAATGCGTTCTGCGGTAGTTTCAGTTGAAGGCTCTCGAGCTCGTAGGCGGTGGCGCTTAATGCGGAAAGTTCCTTTTGCGCAATTCCTTGCAAGGCTCCGGGCGCATTTGCGTTGCGGGCAGCATCCAGCGTCGGTCCTTGGACTGTTGCTGTTACGCCTGCGGCGGTTATCGTGAGCGAGAGCGGCTGCGCGATTTCGCCTTCGAGCGTCATGCTCACGGGAATGCGCTTTGCAAAAGTTCTGTCAGAAAATGTCTTGTGGAGTTCCTTTTCGAGGGCAGGGGAGTCGTTGCGGTAGGTTTTCATTCCGGGGAAAACTTTGCGCAAGTTGAATTCCTTGCCGAACTCCAGGCGCACTTGCCGCTGCTGGAATGTCGCCTTGTAAAGTCTGCTGCCTGCTGCTGATTCCGTTCTGCTGTCTTCGAAGAGAATGCCGTCGCCGGGCTTGAGCGTACAGGGAACAGGCTTGTCTTCGAGTTCCACGGTGATGCCGCCTCTGTCGCATTTGCAGACGGTGCCGATGACTTCGCCGTGGTGGTTCGAAAATTCTCCGTTGACGAGTTCCTGGTGGTTGACTCCGTCGAGCCAGCCGGTGTTCAAACCGCGGGAAAAGAGGACTTCGAGAGGCTCCAGGTCGCCTGCGTTTAGCCCGCAGTTCGCTTCGTTCAAATGCTGCAAAGCCTTGCGGTAGGCGCTTGCGACGGCGGCAACGTATTCTGGGCTCTTGAGGCGGCCTTCCACCTTGAGCGATTCTACGCCGATTTCCTTGAGCTCATTGAGTTTCGGGAGTGCGCAGAGGTCGCGGGTGCTGAACAGGTAGCTTTGTCCGCTACTTTTCCATTCCTTGCCATCGACGAAAATTTGGTAGGGGAGACGGCAGCTTTGTGCGCATTGACCGCGGTTAGCGGAGCGTCCGCCGAAGTTTTCGCTGGTGAGGCACTGGCCCGAATAGGAAACGCAGAGCGCCCCGTGGATGAATACTTCGAGTTCTAGGTCGGTCATGCTCTTGATTTGCGCAATCTGTTTGACCGAGAGTTCACGGGCGAGAACCGCTCTTGAAAACCCGAGGCTCTTGACGAAGTTCACCGCTTCGGAGCTGGCGAGCGTCATTTGCGTGCTTGCGTGGATTTCCTGTGCGGGGCTAATCGCCTTGATGAGTCGCGCAAGGCCGATATCCTGGATGATGAAAGCGTCCGGCTTGAGTGCGATTAGTTTTTCCAAAAATTCCGGGAGCCCCTGCAGTTCACGCTCGAATACGAGGATGTTCATGGCGAGGTACGTCTTGACGCCGCGCAACCTTGCGTAGCGGATCATCTCGCCGACATCTTCGAATGAAAAATCCTCGGTTCTTCCGCGGGCATTCCAATGCGGAACGCCGTAGTAGACTGCGTTTGCGCCATTGTTGATGGCGGATTCCAGCATGTCGCGCGTACCGACAGGTAAAAGCAGTTCGGGCTCGTTCATAAGCTACAAGATAGAATTTCTGCGGAAATAGGGGCTAGGGGCTAGGGTCTAGGATTTAAGGAAAATAGTGGCGCCTTGAGCTTGCGGGATGGCGTGCCCGAAGCGTTTCTTGCCGCATACTTCTTTCGTCTCTCGTCTATTAAGTGTGTTTTTTGAAAAATGGTGGCCCAAATGACGTTTTTTCTTTGTTTTGGGTCTGCGTTTTGTTATTTTGTCTTGAATTTTTTTGTTCTTTTGACGCTAAAAATGTTGGTGGTCGGATTTTGGATAGGCCCAAAAGCGTTTTTTTGCTAGTTTAGGCCCCTTGAAATGCTCCCATCCGTCAGAGAAAAGGAACTTTAAATAAAAATTTTGTTAATTTGTTTGAAAAATATAAGCCCAAGTTGTTGAAATTTCCCATTTTGGGCCACCAATTTGATGAAAAACGTTTTTTTTGAGAGGCTGTAGAAAGCATTGCTGAGATAAACCGCAAGACCCTAGATCAGGTCGAGGGAGCCTCCCCCAAAAAAAAGTCCTGCGCATCTCTAGCTGCAAAAACCGTTCATTGTTCATTGTTCATTGTTCATTGTTAATTGTTAATTGTTAATTGTTAATTGTTCCCTGTCCACATCCTAATCCAGCTTGTAGCCGAACTGGACGATTACGCCCGTCGTTGCTTCCCTGAAAATCCTTTTGTGGCCAAGCCCTTCCATGAGCGCATTTTCAAGATTGTCACGGTTCTTGATTGGGTCTGCACTGAGGTTTATGCTTGGAATCTCGCCAATAGCGGCAAAACCTTCTTGGATGATAAAGACGAACTTGTATTCGGGGTCCAAGTTGTAGATGGCGTCGTGAATATTCCGGTATTCTATATTGAAATCGGCTTTGATGATTGTCTTGCCGAATAGTCTCGTTGAGACCGATCCGATGTATCCTTTAGCCTTGAAATGTTCCCATAACAATTTTAACATGAGACTCTCTGTGATATCACCTCAAAAATAATTTAAATTTTGCGATATGCTCAAGAAAATCATTGTTTTGTCGCTTATAGTTTGCATTGTGGTGCTCGTTTTTCGTTGTAGTTCGAACGAAGAAGCTGAAAAAAAGATTGAGGCTCTCTCTCAGGAAAACGCCCTTATCTCCCGCCAAGTGGATTCGCTGACTGTGGTTCTGGATTCCCTGAAGTCCCACAATATTCGCGTGCATAACGTGTTGAAGTCTCTTGACATGAAGTAGTGTTGGACCTTGCTACGGGTCTAATGATGTGTGGAAATTTATCTAAATTGGAGTGCTGTACCTGCTAAATGGCTGTTTTAAAACATTTGGTAGGTGAAAAATTGTGCTTTAGTTGAATTATGTGACGTGTAAAGTAATTTTGTATCTGCATTTTTTTTGTTTTTTTTTGATGATTTAACAGGTACTTTTACAAAAATGCCTGTTTTTTGAATACATCATGTGCGACAATACGAAAAATTTCTCGTTTTTTGAAAAAATTCTTTTTTTTTATTTCCGGTTATGGGTAAATTTTTCTAAATTACAGGCCGTGGCTGGACCGGTTTGTCGCCAAGGCGAAAACCTTCTCTGCATTTCACGGAGAAACATCCGATGAATGCTTTTCGCGACCGTCAAGTCTCCAAGGAGGCGCTAGTAAGATGGTCTTAATTTAACACTCATTTCCAGCCACCCCGTATGCAAGTTCGTTCCAGCTTGTGTACGCGGTCAACCCTTACTTATGAGGTGCCCCTATGGTAACACTAACTCTCGTATGCTCACTCGTTGCAGTGGCGCTCTGCATTGTTATCCTTGCGAAGGTAAACAAGCTCCTTACTATGCTTCGTACTCCGATTTTCAAGAAGCTTACCCCGGACATGAACCTGAAGCCGTCTTCTCGTCGCCCTGTTAGTGCTCAGGAAATGGCTCAGCGTGGTGGTAACAACAATAAGGACAATCGCCAGAACAAGGAACGTCCGAACAATAAGGACAATCGTGCACAGGCTCAAGCCGCTTCGGCTGCCGCATCGCAGGCTCCTGCAAATCGTGATCGCAATGAACAGCGTCCGGAGCGTGGTCCGCGTCGCGATCGTCGTGAAGGCCGTCCAGAACGTCCTCGTCGTGAATTCAACGCTGAAGCTCCTGTCGAACAGGCTGCTCCGGTTGCCGCCGCTCCTGCTGCTGCAGAAGCTCCGGCTGTGGAAGCTCGCCGTCCGCTCGCTCCGCGTATTCCAGTTGAAACCCCGGCTGCCCCTGCTGTTGAAGCTGCTCCTGTTGCCGCTCCTGCTGCCGAAGCTCCGGCTGAAGTTGCTGAAAACACTTTTGATCCGTCCAAGGTTCGCTATGGCCGCCGCAACGTGATCAAGAGGGCTCCGGAACTCTCTGACGATAACGCCTAATCGCTGTTCGCGAAAGCTAAAGAAAATGCAAAACCCCCGGTCTTTAGGACTGGGGGTTTCGCATTTTGGAAAGGTGCCGAAAAATATATTTCTGTTTTACTTCATTGAACCATGCTTGTATTTTTAATAAGGAATGTCTACGAAAATATGGCTTAAAAGCGTTATTCCAAGAATGATTCTGAATGTCGCTTTGTATCCCTTGGACTTCTTGATGTCGCGAATCGATAGCCTTTTTGACTTATGGCAATCTCAAAAAATTTCAATTTTCAAAAATTGAAAAATCGGCTTCGCCTGTTATATGCTTGCCTATAAATGGTTCTATGCAATCCTCGCTTCGCTTGGTTGATTGAGGTAATCCGCTTCTTTGCTGCATTCGACATTGAGGTCGCTTTATCTCCAGATTCGTTGGGCGTACAAGTTTTTTTGCAGTTTGTTCTTTAAAGTCGGTTTCACTTGAGGAACTGCTGAACAACATCTGTCGTGATATTGTGCTTGTTCGCGTAGACGATGGAAACGTATTGCGTTAGGAGCTTTTCTTCGGTGCCGAGCATGATTTGGATTGCGCGTGCGCCCATTTCATAAGTGTTTGGAATAGCTGTGAATTCAAGACTTCCGTTTTGGATAAATGCTTCAATTGTCGAGTCCATGTCAACCGAATAGACTTTCTTGCCTTTGAGAAGATTCATTGTCTCGTTGTTGATGAACGAACCTGTCGTGAAGACGACCGCGTAATCATCGGAAGGGTGGGCGTCCATAAATGCTTTCAGCTTTGTAGCCGCTGCTTTGGCGTCGGGGACGATAATTTTGTGTATGATATCTTTTCCTCGAGCCGATGTCATGGCGTTGCTCCTGTCTAGGGAGCCTCCGATGGGGTAGCACAATGTAACAAGTTGCTTTTCTGCGACTCTTGCTGCGACGCCCTTGCCTAGCTTGATGTTGTCTGCTACGATGCTTGTACGGATAATGGAGTGGACGGGACTGTTTTCGGATGGCTTCTGGTCAACAGCGACTAGCGGGAGCGTGGGCATTTTTGACTTGATATTTGCGATGACCTGTTCAATGTCGGGGTCTCCTGCTGCGAAGATAATGCCTTTGAGATTCTTGTACTGCTGGATGTTGTTCAGTGCATTCAAGATGGTGGTCTTGACGGTGTCCTCGTCCCGGTAAAGCGATTCCACCTTGATGTTGTTCTTCAGTCCCTCGGCCTCGGCTCCGGAGCGGATTTGATTCCAGTAGGGAATCTTGCTTCCGAGAAGCAGGAGGATTGTCCCTTGCTGTTGCTTGGGTGTTTCTGCTTTTTCACTGCAAGAGGCAAAAAAGAGAGCGCAGAGAAGCATGATGATGCTGATTAGCGAAAATGATTTGCTCATAAAACCTCCCTAATGATTGTGTATGGAATAAAAATAAATTCGCTTTTTTAAAATGAGCAGGGGAAAATGGTGATGCTGCTTCATATTTTGATGAATTAGGCTGTTTTTGATGAAAAATGCGGTTTAAAATACCAAAGGGAGCTGTTTTTACATTTTTCCAAAGGAGGCTTGCGCGATGCGCTGATGAATTTTTTTCTAATTGCTATGAAGTTAGTTTATGCTGAGTTCTGTTTTGGGGGAATTTTTACGGATAAAATGGATGCTTTGGACTTTTTTATCCGTACTTTGGTGAACACTGCGGCATTGAACTTGGCACAAAAGGGCGGCTACAAAAAAAACGTATGCGTTCGTTTTGCATACGTTCAAGTTTTGCGTTGGATTGCTGAATTAAAATTCGATGAGCCCGCTTTCTGCATCGGCGAGAATCACCTTGGTCGCCATGCCGATGAAGAGGCCGTGACCGACGATACCCACGATGTGCTCCAAATCGTGGGCGAGCTTGTCAGCATCTTCGATGATGCCGAACTTCGCATCGGCGATGAGGTTGCCGGAGTCGCTGATGACGGGGCCGTCTTTACCCGGAGCGCCCATGCGGACTTTCACTTCGCCGCCGAGCTTCTTGACGCGTTCGGTGACGACCGCGATGGCTCCCGGGATGATTTCGAGAGGCACTGCGAACTTTTCGCCTAGCTTCTGCACTGCCTTGCCGGAATCCGCGATGATGACGTAGTTGTCGGTCATGGAAGCAACAATCTTTTCGAGCAAGTGCGCGGCTCCGCGACCTTTGATGAGGTTCCTCTTCGGGTCGATTTCGTCGGCGCCGTCGATGACCATGTCAAGGTGGGAGACTTCGCCCATTTCCTTGAGCGGGATGCCGAGGCTTCTGCATTGCAGTGTCGTGCTCCAGCTGGTGGATACGCCTGTGACGCGGATGCCTTCGGTTTTGATACGTTCTGCGAGGCGGTTCACCATGTGCGCGGCAGTGCTGCCTGTGCCGAGTCCGACTGTCATTCCGTCCTTGATCATGTCCGCTGCGCGTACGCCTGCGGCTTTCTTGAGTTCATCCATCGATGCCATTAGCGCCATCTCCTTTCGTTGGTGTCAAAATTGTCGCCTAGACGGTCGTTGTCATCGTAGCCGTCGTCGCTGTAACCATCGCTATATTCATCCTGGTCTGGGAATCCAGATTCCAATTCCGTGAAGCTTGCTTCCTCGATATCGAGAACTTGAACGTCAAATACAAGGTCCTTGCCGGCGAAGGGGTGGTTCCCGTCGACGATAACCGAGTCCTTCAGAATTTCCTTGATGGTGTAGATTCCGTCGCTATCCTCGTCGTCATCGTCCAGGTTCAGGTCGTTGACGAATTCGTCTGCAGTGTCCGGAAGCTGGAATTCGCGGATATCGTTGTCCTGGAACATTTCAAGTTCCATGCCAATCCAGAGTTCGCCTACTTCAGAGAGTTCCTCCTTGGGGACTGTGAGCACGAGATCCTCGCGGTACAGGCCGTAGCCGAGCTCCGCCGGAATGGCAATTGTGAACTTTTCGCCAATTTTTCGACCCGAGAGTGCGTCTTCCAGGCCGGGAATAATGTTGTTGTATCCGTGGATGTACACGAAGGGGTGACTTGCGGGTACTTCTTCGAGGATACGGCCTTTTTCCTTGAGGGTGTAGGCGATGCTCACCTTCAGCTTGTCTTGAATGACGTTCATACAGGGCGCAATATAGAAAATTAGTGGCGGCTTGCGAGGGTAAATTAAATCGAAGTCGAGTGTTGGTTTCATAACTACAACTACATCGGAATGGTAGGGAAATAAACGGCTGTTTTGCGGCTTCATCGGTATTCTTTCTGGAAAGTATCCTTTTTTTTGTGCTTGCCATTATTTAAATTTGGTTCATGCTTTATGGTATTTGTTCAGATGTCCATTCCAATGCCGCCGCTTTTGAGGCTGTCATTCAGTCAATGAAGGATAATGGCGTGGAACGTAGGATTTGTCTTGGCGACCTGGTAGGTTATGGCGCCGATACGGATGAGTGTGTGAAACTTGCTAGTGAGAATATGGATGTGTGTCTTATTGGCAATCATGACAGCGTGGCCTTGAAATATGAGTCCAGTGCCGGATTCAATCCGTATGCCAAGCAGGCTATCGATTGGACTCAGTCGCATTTGTCACGGGATTCGGTGAACTATATGCGTTCCTTGCCGTATGTTCACGAAGAAAACGATATTTGCTTTGTACATGCGTCGCCTCTCTCACCGGCGGACTGGGTTTACATCACGGACTTGGAAGACGCACTGGATGCCTTTGACCATTTTGTCGGTCGCTACTGCTTTGTTGGGCATACGCACAGTCCGGTGATCGTGGCCAGTCGTCCGATGGCGATTCCGAAGATTTTGGATGAGTATGAATATGTCATTGCGAATACGGAACGTCTCTTGGTGAATGTCGGTAGTGTAGGACAGCCGCGTGACCGCGATCCGCGTGCTTGCTGGTGCCTCTTGGATACGGATTCCAAGTGTGTCCGTCTGATTCGTGTGGATTATGATGTCTCGCAGACGCAGGAAAGAATGCGCAAGGCGGGAATGCCCAGTTTCTTGGTAGAACGCCTGGCCGTCGGTAGGTGATGTGATTCAATGTATAAAGTACGAATTATGGGTTATGAGATTAATAATTGCGGCTATACAACACTTAGAGCTTCGCTCTTTAGTGGCTGTTATCCACTATGTGGAATAGCCGCTTGGTTTTATTTAGTAATTTGTAATTCATAAATCATAATTATTGAAAATCATGAAGTGGGTTCTAGCAGTATTTGGGAAAGCAGGGTCTCCGTTCATTGCTGATGAGGTGGACCGCTACGTGAAGCGTCTCCGCGGTGGGATGTTTCCGTTGGAGGTTGTGGAATTGAAGGAATCCAAGTTGGATGATCGCTTGCAGTCTCTTGCCCAGGAAGCCGCTCTCTTTGAAAAAAAATTCCCCAAAAGTGAATACCGGCGCGTGCTTTTGTCGGAAGAGGGAAAACTGTTTGATACAGTGAAACTTTCGGATACGCTTCGGGACCGTTTTCCTGGAAACGTCGTGTTTCTGATTGGTTCCGCTTATGGTATAGATGAAAACTTGAAGAAGACGGCGGACCTCGTTCTGTCGCTTTCTCCGTTAACATTTACGCATGACCACGCTCGTGTGATTATGGCCGAGCAATTGTACCGCGTGCAAATGGTCATGCAGAATCACCCTTATCATCACAGATAGAAATATGACTGAAGTAAATCAAAAAAGAGACCACTACAAGTTTTATCTAAAAAAACGCGAGGCGCATGTAAACGCGATGCTGAATCGCGTGCTGTTCTTTAGTTGCTTGGCAGGACCTGCTATCGCACTTGGAATTTATCTAGGCTTTTTCACGCTGGTGTCCTACGAGACAAGTATCCAAGTACTCTTCATGCTGCTTGGGCTTGCGATTATCCATTCGCTTTTGCTGTGGAAACGTCCTGGGTGTACGTTTACGAAATACCTCGGGTTGGCAGGAACGCTGTTCGCTCTTGTAGAAATGTGCTTGAACCATCTTGGTGTTTATCTGACATTCTTCTTTGTTCCGCTGATGAGCCTGTTTTATTGCAGCCGCAGGGTTTATTCTATTGCAAGTGCTTTCACGTACCTGGCGATGGTGTGGTGCAACTGGGAAATTGCTCCTTATGTTGCTGCATCTCGCATTGATGATACGCCGATGTCGTGGTTCCTAGGAAATATCGGAGGCGAAACCATTGAGTTCGCGGTGATGTTCTTTGCAGGCTTGTTCATCAACAAGTTGATGATGGAGCATCTGCGGATTATGTACGATAGCGAAATTACCATCAACAAGAATAAAATGGCGATGTTCGTTGATGCGTTGACGGGGGTGTGGAACAGGGCCTACCTGAATATGGCGTTTGACAAGTTCTTTATCGTACAACGTAATAAAGGCGCTTTGCTGGTTCTCGGGTTGGATTTCTTCAAGAGCGTGAACGATCGTTTTGGACATAATGAAGGTGACAAGGCTTTGAAACTGTTGGCGGATGTGTTGCGCCGTTCCTTTGCTTTTTCTGATGCGCTTACGATTAGCCGATTTGAGGGAGACCAGTTCGTGGTGCTTCTGCCTGATGTGCAGAACTCGAAGGAGCTTTCTGCAAACATCGAAGGGCTTTTGAAAAATGTTCATGAGGAATTTGCAAAAGAAGAAAATCTGAAGGATTTGACTCTTTCTGTCGGTGCCGCTTTTATTGAGAAAACGGATGAAGAGTGCAGGGATGTACTTGCGCGTGCCGACAAGGCGCTTTACCTGGTGAAGCGCAATGGCCGCAATAGCTACTGGATTTATTCGCAGGGCGGGTGAGGCTTGCTGCGTTAAATAAGCGGATGAGAGATTAGAGACTAAGGATAAGAGTGGCGCCTTCGGCGCCGCTTTACGTATAAACGAGATGCGTGAGGGATGCTGCGTAGGAGTGCGCTTAGAAACGAATATTTTTATTTTTTTTTGAAAAAGTAGATTTTTGCAAAGGATGTAATATCTCCATTTGTTAAAAAATATGCGGACTTTTGTAACAATTTTTTTTAGGCCTCCTCTAAAAATTCAATTTTTAAAAATTTGACGAAGTTCACTCATTCGATGGTATCAAACTTTTGTCGATTGCCTTAGTGAATACGGTTAATCCCTAATTTGTATATTTTATCAGCAGGTGGAGGTGCCTATGCGTAGGATTTGGAATTGTTTCATTGCAGGGATTGATGCTTGTCGCTTGCGCCGAAGAAAATGTTTTGGAGCCTGCGGACTTTATTGCGTCTAGTTCTGACTTTGTCGATGATTTTTTGTCCAGTGAGGCTCTTATGTCCTCTTCTGACAATGTTGCCTTGTCCAGCGCAGAACTGAGTTCCTCCAGCAAGACTCCGATTTCGTATGGAGAGCTGGTCGATGAACGCGATGGCCATGTCTACAAGACCGTGAAAATCGGTGAAAAGACCTGGATGGCGGAAAATCTGAATTATGCCTATTTGCAGCCGACATCAACGCTTGATTCCTCTAGTATTTGTTTTAATGATGATCCAGATCATTGTGCTAAATATGGGCGGCTTTATATATGGTCTGCGGCTATGGATAGTGCTGCCTTGTTCAGCCGTGATGCGGAAGGGTGCGGCGAGGTGGAGGTTCAAGAACGTTGGTTTGAATGCGGTAAGTTTGGATTTGATGGTGTTAGAGGGGTGTGCCCTGAAAACTGGCACATTCCGAGCGAAACTGAAA
This sequence comes from Fibrobacter sp., assembly GCA_045617325.1. Lineage (GTDB taxonomy): Bacteria > Fibrobacterota > Fibrobacteria > Fibrobacterales > Fibrobacteraceae > Fibrobacter. The sequence goes on along the minus strand of JAZLIJ010000271.1, from coordinate 3,962 downwards.
TAAAGGCGTTAATTGATGTAGTTGGCAAATCTATTGAGGAAATAAAATTGAATTACGAATGGCTGAATGGAAGTTTGTGGTCATCTTTTGAAGATGGTTTTCTTACTGTAAATTATCTTAATGTGGATTATAATGATTCTTACTTGTACATAGGCAATACTCCTAAAAGTAGTTACAAACCTGTTCGTTGCATACAAGATAAAGAACCGGACTTTGAACAAGATGTATTTGCCGATGAACGCGACGGTCATGTCTACAAGATGGTGAAGATTGGCAAGCAGATTTGGATGGCCGAGAACTTGAACTACGCCTATTTGCAGCCGACATCGACGCTAGATTCCTCGAGCATGTGTTATGGCAACGACCCGAAAAACTGCGAGGATTACGGCAGGCTTTACCTATGGTCCGCCGCTATAGACAGCGCTGCCCTGTTTAGTGAGGATGGAAAGGGCTGTGGGTATGGGGTTGGTCAGTATGGTGGACCTAATTCTACTTCTATAGACGATTATTATGCTGGTTGCAGTGAAAAGGTTGCGCGGCGTGGTGTCTGTCCGGAACATTGGCATTTGCCGTCGTATGAGGAGTGGGAAAGTTTGGCGAAATATGTAAACTGGTCCGCTAACGCCTTGAAGTCTAAAAGCGGCTGGCCGGATGGTGGCAATGGCGATGACGATTACGGCTTTAATGTGAAACCTGCTGGCTGGGCTGATGATAGTGGAAAGGAATGTAAAGGAGCCTCGTATGATATAGGAATACGCACGTATTTGTGGAGTTCTTCTGTTGCCTATTATGGCAGCTTGGCGTCCGCGATGTATTTTTCGTCGAAAGCAAGAGATATGAGTGTGAGGGATTTTGATATGTCGGATGATCATTACTATATGCAAAATGAAGATGAAGTTAATATGAGAACGTTCCTGTCCGTCCGCTGTATTCGCGATGATTCCCTGAGCGAGTAGTGGGGAATGTTGCCGTTCCCTTCCCCTTTTTCTATATTTGCGCGCGAAAAGTTAAAGGTCGTTTCTGCAATACGGACCATTTTGCCGAAATACCTTGAACATCGAACCTCGTGTCTCAAACCTCGAACCTCGAGCCTCGAACCTGACTATGAATCCAGAAATTGAAAAACGCCGTACTTTTGCAATCGTCAGCCACCCTGACGCCGGTAAGACAACTATCACCGAAAAGTTCCTGTGGTACGGAAACGTCATCCGCGAGGCGGGCCACGTGCGCGCCAAGTCGAACAAGAGTTACACGGTCAGTGACTGGATGAAGATTGAACAGCAGCGCGGTATTTCTGTCTCGAGTTCCGTTTTGAACTTCCCGTTCGAGGGTTGCATGTTCAACCTGGTCGATACCCCGGGGCATCAGGACTTCTGCGAAGATACGTACCGTGCGCTTACGGCTGTAGATGCGGCGCTTGTGCTCATCGATAGCGTGAACGGCGTCGAAAAGCAGACGATTCGCCTCATGAACGTGTGCCGCATGCGCCACACCCCGATTATTACGTTCATCAACAAGATGGACCTGGATGGCCGCCACGTGCTCGACCTTCTGGACCAGATTGAAAACGTGCTCCAGATCAAGACGGCTCCGTTTACGCTCCCGATTGGTGTCGGTAAACTTTTCAAGGGCGTCTATTCCATCGCCGAGAATACGTTCCACACGTTCAATCCGGACGACGGCAAGCAGGAAATCCTGCAGATGACTGGCCCGGACGACCCGAAGCTTGTTGAACTTTGCGGCGAAAACTGGGTGAACCAGTTCAAGGAAGAATACGAAATGGTCACGGGCGGCATGGATCCGTTCGACCACGAAAAGTTCCTCAAGGGCGAGATGTGCCCGGTGTTCTTCGGTAGTGCCGTCAATAACTTCGGTGTGCGCCAGCTCTTGAACGCCTTTGCAAAACTCGCTCCGCCGCCACTGGTGCGCCACACCGACAAGCGTGACGTGGATCCGGGTGAAGATGCCTTCAGCGCATTTGTCTTTAAAATTCAGGCCAACATGGACCCGAAACACCGCGACCGCACGGCGTTCCTCCGCATTTGCTCGGGTAGCTTTACCCGTGGCGAAAAGGTTTACCATGTGCGCACGGGCCGCGACATCCGCTTGGCCGCTCCGACCGCCTTCCTTGCCAAAGACAAGGAAGTCATTGACCACGCCTGGGCTGGGGACATCGTGGGTATCAACGACCCGGGCCTTTTCCGCATTGGCGATACGCTTACCGATGGCGAAAAGATGAGCTACACGGGCATCCCGGACTTTGCACCGGAACACTTCGCCCGCGTGACGCTTTTGAACCCGCTCAAGAGCAAGCAACTGGCGAAGGGCCTTGCTGAACTTTCCGAAGAAGGCGCTACGCAGCTTTACGAACCGCTCAAGTCCGCAGTCCCTGTGATTGGCGTGGTGGGCGAGCTTCAGTTCGACGTCTTGAAGTTCCGCTTGGAAAGCGAATACGGCGCCAGTGTGCAGCTTGACCGCGTGCCGGCTCACGGTATTCGCTGGGTGCATGGCCCCGAAGCGGACGTTGGCAAGTTCGCCGACGAATACGCCATGGACTGCATGATGGACAAGGAACGCAATCTTGTTTGTCTGTTCCCGAACGAGTATCGTTTGAATCTTGCGATGAAAAACTACGAAAATCTGAAATTTGCGGAAACTTCGCAGGGGTAGCTGCTGTTTGCGACACCTATGCTGAGTGTGCTAAATTTATTAAGCATACGAAGGTGTCTAAAGCTGGGCTGATTTTCTTTGTATTTGTTATTGCAAAAAAAACGACGCAGTTTAATCTGCGTCGTTTTTCGTTTTGAAAAAGATTTTGTCTTTCGACGATTTTATCGTTTGAGTCTAAAGTAGACCGCAGCGAGTGGCGGAAGGTTGATGTCGAGGCTGCATGCGCGATTCTGCCACGGGATATCCTGTGTCCAGACTTCGCCGTAGTTGCCGACGTTTGAACCGCCGAACATGCTTGCGTCTGTGTTGAATATTTCTTCCCAGGCGCCGCGGCTCGGAGTTCCGAGACGGTAGTTTGTACGTACTACCGGTGTGAAGTTGAACACGCAGAGAATCTGGTTGCCGTGGTCATCCTTGCGCACGAAGCTCACGATAGAGTTGTCGGCGTCGTCGCACCAGATCCATTCGAAGCCGGTGTAGTAGTGGTCAATTTCCCAGAACGGAGCATTTTCCTTGTAAAGGTGGTTCAGAACCTTCATCATCTGGAGCATCTTTCCGTGGCTGTCCCAGCTAATGAGGTGCCAGTCAAGCGACTGCTTCTCGTTCCATTCGCGGAACTGTCCGAATTCGTTGCCCATGAAGTTGAGCTTCTTGCCCGGATGCGCATACTGGAAAGCGTAAGTCAGGCGGAGGTTTGCAAACTTCTGCCAGTTGTCACCAGGCATCTTGCCCAGCATGGAGCCCTTGCCGTGGACAACTTCGTCGTGGCTGAACACCTGGATGAAGTTTTCGGAGTAGGCGTACACCATGCTGAAGGTGAGGCTGTTGTGGTGATACTTACGATGGATGGGCTCGTGCTGGATGTAGGAGAGGAAGTCGTTCATCCAGCCCATGTTCCACTTGTAGTGGAAGCCCAGGCCGCCCTGTTCTGGCGGACGGGTAATGCTGGGGAAACTGGTGGATTCTTCGGCAATGAGAATACCGTGGGGAGCGAGACGCCCCATCACAGAATTCAGGTGCTTCAGGAATTCGAGAGTGTCGTAGTTGATGTTGCCGCCATCCTTGTTGGGAACCCATTCGCCGGGGCCCTTACCGTAGTCAAGGTACAGCATACTTGCAACGGCGTCTACGCGCAGGCCGTCGCAGTGGAATTCCTTGAGCCAGTACATTGCGTTTGCAATGAGGAAGTTCTTGACTTCGTTACGGCCCAGGTTAAAGATGTAGGTGCCCCAGTGGGGGTGTTCGCCCTGGCGGGGGTCTGCGTGTTCATAGCAGGCGGTGCCGTCGAAGCG
>JAZLIJ010000270.1:0-2458 GCA_045617325.1 Fibrobacter sp. | reverse complement strand
GCGATGGCGGATACTCCACATGCATGTGAATATGATCCGTGCTCACAACGCCCTTCAGAATATGAACATCCTCGCTATCGCAAATCTGGATAAGAATATCCCGGCATCTCTTCTTTATATCTCCAGTCAATACCGGATATCAATATTTTGTCACCCATACGATGTGACACGATAAATTGCTCACGCTATGTGTGGTCTTCCGATATTTAGCCATACTCCAAAATTAGCCAAACATTTTTAGAAACTGAAAGTTGCCGCACTGAAAGTGCAGGGTTTTAACCATTTATTGGAAAATAAAATCCAGCAGCCTAAGAGATCCGTCGGATTCCTCAGTCATGTTGAACGTATAACGCTTCTTGTTTTCGTCTTCATGAATGGTCTTCTGCTTTGAAATTTTAAAAACACCCTCTTGTGAAAGTTCGAAGAAGTACCAGTCGCCATCAGGAGAACTGACAAAAGATTTGTTACTCGGCTTTAAACCGGACTGAATCTCGTCAAGAATTTCCCGCGGAATATCTACGTTTTCCTTGGAAATCGGGAAGCGCTTGATATCAACAATGCCCGTATTGAAATATTTCAAGAGACTGTTGAACGATTCCCTGAACTTGTTGTCTTCTTCGATTTTGAAAGACAGCCCCTGAAATCTGGACTTGGGGAAAATGATTCGCAGGACATCGGCAAACCAGGTGTAGGCCATCTTGACGGAATCAAGATTTTTCCCGTTTCTGTCGTTGTACTCGGACAAAAACTTTTCTGGGCAGAAGTGCCCTGACCCAAATAATTCAAGAAACCCTTGGCTTCGGCATTCAACTTCAATGTTCCAAAATCAAAAACCTTTGCCGCGTTCGATTCGCGGGAGAACACCTTTTTCTCGGTGCGCTCGTTGATTTCGAACAGCCACTCCTCTTGAATCCCCTGTATGGTAAATTCCACTCCGTAGGCGTAATACCTGTCTTCGAACTTGAATTCAACTTCAATCTTCGACGGCTTCGCATCCGGTGCCTTCAACTTGAACGGCTCAATCTGATTTACCGCCGACTTAATTCCGGCATATAAAGCCTTCAACAAAGTTGATTTGCCGGTCGAGTTAGGACCGACAACCAAATTTATCTTTTTCAAGGAGTCTACATGAATATCTTCAATGCAGCCAATATTTTTCATGCCAAAAGAATTAATCATAATACACTAATATATTAAATATTTTCCATTAAATGCTAGACATCGCTCTTTCTACATTCCCTTCAGTTCCTTTTTGTCCTTGTTTTTCCAGAACGTGAGTCCGTTCCTTTGACCACCGGCGACGAGGGCCGCTGCCATGGAAGGGGAATCGCAAACGATATCTTTGCGGAGCGTTCCATCCGCAGAAACAGAGGCGTTCTTGCGAACTTTCGTCCAGCCGGAGCCACGGAACTCGTAATCCAGCGAAAGTTTGCTGCCAGCAAGCAACACAAATTGCGAACCCACTCGCTTTACTTTTGCGACAACATCACCACCTTTCGCGAAATGGAACAGGAGGTTTTTGCCATCCACATCAGTTGGCTTAAATTCGGAATTTTTCGATTTCTTCCGCACTGAGATCCATAATCTTTTTCCCAACGCTATCCGCATAACGAGAAAGATTGGGCAAGTCAAGATGCATAGAAGGAGCATCCTTATAGGGGTCGGGGGCTGCCGAATACGAAGCCGAGGGTTCTGCAACAACCATCTTTTTTTCACCCATTCCATTCATAAGTGTAGACCTCCAGGAGCTTTTTAGCAGCAGATTCCTTCAAATAGAACTGATACTCGTGCAACATGGGCAAATGTTCAGCACCCATAACAGCAATATAGTGATTTAATAGTTCAATGTTAAGGGCGAATCCGAAAACAAAGCCATTATACCCCCACTGCATAGACTTTTCTACCGCAATTGCAAAAAGATGACCGCCCACTCCACTGTATTTTTGCGTTCCAAAGCGATGCTTGTTATTATGGGGAGCGGTACATATTCAATTCAGCATGTCGTTCATGAAATAGTGCGCGTTGCGGTAAGCGATAAGCCCACCATCGCGATACCTGCGGACGATGCTGTCGAACTGGGCGTTGAGATCTTCAAGTTTTAGTGGTTGCATAGTTATTATCGGAGTCACTTTTTCAAAGAATATGTCCTATTCTTGTTCGCTCCGTTGGAGACAATTTTGCCTTCTTCAACAAGTTCTGTGATATAGTCCTTGGTACGAGAAATCTTCAAACCAATAACATCTGCAATTTCTTGAGACCGGGCTTCTTCGTGTTCAGCAAGGTATTCGACAATCATTTTCTTGAAATTTATCGCCGATTTATCGCCGATTTTCGATTTTATCGCCGATTTATCGCCGATTTCTGAATTCTGTCGGCGATAAAAGTTCACTCGGAACATGTCTCCGATTTCGGTGAATTCAGGGAGAGCTACGCCGTATTCCTGACACATCGTATTAAT
>JAZLIJ010000269.1:0-6069 GCA_045617325.1 Fibrobacter sp. | reverse complement strand
GTTCGCACTTCGTTGCCCCCCACCCCCTCTAAAGACCGCTCGGCTTACGCCTCGCTCTCGCCTGCGCGACTCGTTAAGACGAGTCGCTTTAGGCTCACGGCGGGGCTTCAGACGCCAGCCCCGCAACGCCCCGACTTGATTGCAACGACAAGCCGCTTTTGCCAACCTCCGCATCGCGCGAAAGCAGAAATTCGCATGGGCATCTTTCGTCTCCAGATTGACTGCCAAGGCGAGAGACGCAAAAAACTGCCGCAATACTTGATGTAAACGGAAACTTGAAATTTTAGTTGGAGTGACATTTAAGTGTCAGTCCTTGATGCAGCGAATGGAGTACGCGTAGTTCTTGTCGTTGCGACCTAGGTCTGCATGTTCGCCGTAGTGCCCCACATCCGCGTAGTAAGCGTCGTTGCCCTTGTTCTCGCTAGACTGCCAAAAGTAGGCGTAGGCGCCCGTGACGAGAAAGAATCCATCGTTGCTTCGGCCACCAGCAGGGAGGGCGGAAAAGCCGAAGGAATCAGAACCATTACCACTAAGGTTCCAGCCGCTAGTTGACTTCAGCATCTTTCCGGCCTTTTCCTTGCCGCCAACAGCATCGAACAGAGCCTCGAATTCCTCCTTGTTTGGTAAATGCCAGCCGCTGGGACAAGCTTTCTGCGCAAGAACCCAGGTGTATAGGCGACCGTATTTGTTGCAGTTGTCGGCTTTGTTGCCGTGGCACCAGCTCTGCTTCCCGTCTTTGACCTTGTAATTTGAATTCTCGGCCATCCAGGTCTGGTTCCCGATTTAAACTGTTTTATAGGTCTGGCCGTCTCGGGAGTCTCGCAGTGTGTCGGCAAAACCTAGCGATGCTAGTGCCGCCAAGGAAAGGACTAGTGCGACTTTACCAAATTTCATATAAATACCCCTCGTTGTTATTGTTCCTTATGAAATATATATGATTTGTTGCGCTACAGCTGTTTATACGTTGCAAAAGCAGAACTGGATTCCCGAAGCGGCGCTTTGATAATGGCTAGGATGGTAAATTACCGAAAAAATGAGCCTATGCAAAAAAGCACTTCCGATTTTCGGAAGTGCTTTAAGGTTGGATGTGAAACGATATGTCCCACGACACCAAGGTTTGCCTCAATAACCCAAATACCAGGCCTACCAAGAACAAATATAGGCGGTATTTAACCTGTTATGATGGGATAACTGTTTTTTTTGTAACAATGCGTTGCAAATGTTGAGAATTTTGACCCGGAAATACGCACTTGTTGTTGATAAAAAATCCATGGAAAGAGCGACGGCTTTTGCAAAAGCGACACTTGAATAGGGTATTTTATAGTTATCCCGTTTGAGTGTATGGAGACGGGATATCTCTATAAATTTTTCATTTTTGAAAAAGGAAAGGGTTGTTATGGGTATGTTTAAGAAGTTTAGGAAAAAGGCGATTTTTGCCTTCTTGGCTGTTGCCGCAGCGACGGAAGTGGAAGCCGTGACCGTCAATAATCCGATTTTATGGGCGGATTCTCCGGACCCCTCCATTGTCCGTGTGGAAGATTCCTATTACATGGTGACGACCACGATGCATTATGCACCGGGTATCCCCATATTCAAGAGCACAGACTTGGCGCAGTGGCGCACTGTGGGCTATGTCTACGAGACTCTGGCCAATAACGACAATATCAACTTGAACAACGGCAAGGACGCCTACGGAAAGGGCTCCTGGGCTTCGAGCATCCGCTATCGCGAAAAGGACGGTTACTTTTACGTTTTGACTCCGTCCTACACGACCAACAAGACGCACCTTTACAAGACGAAGGATATCGAGGGAGGCCCCTGGAGCGAAGTGCAGCTGCCTTTCTACCACGACCCGTCTTTGTTCTTCGATGATGATGGAACCGCATGGGTATTCTATGGCAGCGGCGACCAGATTAGCTACGTGCAGCTGAACGATGATGCCAGTGGCGTGAAGGCCGGTGGCCGTAGCGGCAAGGTCGGTGGCGTGAGCGTGAACCGCGTGACGAATGCCGGTAACTACTATGTGCAGCAGGAAGGCTCGCACATGGAAAAGGTGAATGGCGAATACTACCTGTTCACGATTTCCTGGCCGGCGGGCGCCTGCCGTACCGAAATTGTCTACCGTTCCAAGAACCTTCTGGATGGCTTCAGCGGTCGTATCTTCCTCCAAGATAACGGTGTTGCCCAGGGCGGCATTTTCAATACTCCTGACGACAAGTGGTACGCCCTCCTGTTCCGCGATTCCGGTCCTGTCGGCCGTATTTCGCACTTGGTCCCGATGGTCTGGAAGGATGGCTGGCCGGAACCCGAAGGTGGCACGAGAAAGGCTCCCGCGACACTTGATTTGCCGAATGAATCCGAACCGGGCTACGGCATGGTCACGAGCGACGAATTTGACGGGCCGGATCTTGCTTTGGAATGGCAGTGGAACCACAATCCGGACAACAAGAACTGGAAACTTACCGACGGCAAGCTCCGCATTACAACGGGTCGCACGGATAATCGTGTGACAAATGTCAAGAACATGCTGACTCAGCGTACCTTCGGCCCCAAGTGCGTCGGCCGTACCTTGGTGGATGGCACAAACATGAAGGATGGCGACATTGCGGGCCTTGCCGCATGGCAGGACAACAAGGGCTTTGTGGCTTTGACCAAGCAGAATGGCAACTACAAGGTCGTGATGTACCAGGGCGACAGCAATGGCGAATCCCAGAAGGAAAGCAAGGATCTCTCGGATTCGAAGGTCTACCTCCGCGTCGATTTTGACTTGCCTATTGACAAGGGAACAGCCTCGTTCTACTATAGCACCGATGGAAGTTCCTGGAACAAGATTGGAACCAATGTGGGCTTGAGCTTTGACTTGCACATGTTCGTCGGAAACCGCTTTGGACTCTTCAACTGGGCGACAAAGACTGCCGGCGGCTCCGCTGATTTTGAATGGTTCAAGATTGGCGTAGACGCTAACGACGAAATTTACTTGGATGGCGCTGGCGCCGAACCGGTTCCGCAGACGGCTCACAATGAAGGGGCGACTGCCTGGAAGATTCCGGGAACGATTGAAGCGGAAGACTTCGACGATCCGGGCAAGGGCAAGGGCGGCCCCTCCTACTCTGATGGCGATTCAGAAAACCAGGGCAACAGCAAGTATCGCGAAGGAACTCCGGTTGACCTCTACGAAAAGGATGATGGACGCATTGTCGTGGGTTACAACTCCAGCGGCGACTGGCTGGAATACACCATCAACGTGCCTAAGGCGGGCGACTATACCTTGTTCGCTCTCGCTGCTGCCGCGGGTGATGCAGCAAGCTTCACGATGTCCTTGGATGGAAAGGACATTACCGAGGAATTGAAGGTTCCTGCGGCAAAGAGCGGCGACGACAACTTCGACGAATTCAACTATGTGAAGGCGAATGTGACTCTCCCGGAAGGCGAACATATTCTCCGCTTTACGGTGGTCGGCGCCTGGCTCGATGTGGACAAGTTCGTCTTTGCCGAAGGCAAGGATGCAGCGGAACCGGGTACGACTTCTATTGGCCGCAGCATTCGTATGGATGTCTCTGGTGCACAGAGATACCGCGTGTTCAACATGAACGGAAGCCTCCTCGGCGTCATCCGCAGCACAGGTAGCGACATCGTGGAATCGACTCGCAATTTTGTGAAGCAGAGCGGTGTCTACATCGTGAAGCCTCTCTCCGGCGGCCTGATGCACAAAATCACCATCACCAAGTAGTTCTTACTCCCAAAAACCTCCATAAACACACCCAAGGCTCGGAAGCACCTGCTGAAAACGAAGTTTTCAAGCAGGTATTTCCGAGCCGTTTCTGTGTTCTGACAAATAGTGCTGTTGCTTTTGAAAATAGGCTTGGTTTCTGTTGGCGACCGCCATTCCCTCCATTGACAAATGGCAATGGAATATTTTAAGCTGGACGGCTAGAAGAAACATGCCGATTATATATTATGTGCACTGCATGTAAATGGGATTGCGTGCAAGGAGATGGTATGTTTGGTTCTTTCGTCGCAAAAAGCTTGCGCGTCTTTTGTGGTATGCTGGCTGTCGCTAGCTTTGCCTTTGCCGACAATATTAATGTCAACGGCGCTAATCGCAACATGATTGTGTATGCTCCCTCGGGTATCGAGAAGGGGCGTCCGCTGATTATCCAGATGCATGGCATGAATCAGGATGCTCCGTACCAGAAGAATGCCGCCAAGTGGGAGCCTGTTGCCGATACGGCGCGATTTGTGGTCGTCTTCCCGAATGGCGAGGGCAAGTCCTGGGACATCAACGGTGACAAGGATGTGAATTTCTTAAAAGCCATCATCAACGAGATGAGCAACAAGTACGGCATCGACAAGAATCGCGTCTATGTTTCCGGGTTCTCGATGGGTGGCATGATGAGCTACCATGCAGCGAACAAGATGGGTGAAATGATTGCGGCTATCGCGCCTGTTTCAGGTTACCCGATTGGGAATCCGGCGCCGGCGAGCAAGCGCATGATGCCGATTATCCATACGCACGGGACGACTGACGATGTGGTGAACTACAACAGCGCCGTGAGTTACCTCAAGAAGTGGGTCTCCTATGAAAAATGTGCTGGCTCCACGGTGACGAAGCCGTATCCGGCGAACAAGCCGGGCTCCGCTGCTTTTCTCGAAGTCTGGAATGGTTGCGACCAGAGCGAAATTCGTCTGATGTCCATCACGGGGAAGGGCCACTGGTATTCCATGGACGAGGCGAGCGTCAACAGCAGCGTCGAGATTTGGAATTTTGTGAAGCGCTTCTCGCTGGATGGTTCCGATATCGCGCCTGCAATTCAGGTGCCTACCGATCGCGACAGCATCTTTAACGGCGGCTTTGATTCGACGGCTGTGGCCTGGGACTTGCAGCTGCATGGTGATGCGAAGGCTGCGGGCGATGTGTCGAATGGAAAGTACAAGCTGGAAATTTCTGCGGTCGGGAGCGAACCTTACACGGTGCAGCTGATTCAGCACGACTTGCACCTGGAAAAAGGACAGTGGTATGAGGTGAGTTTTGACGCCAGTGCCGATGCAACGCATCAGCTTGAGGTGAATGTGGAACAGCATACGGACCCGTGGGCAAGCTACCTCCCTGCCGTGAAGAATTTTGAAATCGGGAAGGAAGTCAAGAACTATTCCTTCAATTTCGAGATGACCTCTGCTACGGATAAGGATTCCCGTTTGAGTTTCAACGCTGGAACAGGAACGGGAACCCTTTATCTCGATAACGTGAAAATCAAGAAAATCGCAAAGCCCGAGGTTCCCGAAGAGAAATCGGAATCCATCCGAACGGTTGATGCTATGAAGATGCAGAAAGTTGGAACGCATAATGTCTACAGCTCGAACGGAAAACTGCTTGGGACTGTCGAATTGGACGGCGCTTCCGCTAAGCAGAATTTGCGAGCGCAGGGCTTCCGCGATGGAGTCTACCTGCTCAAGAAAGTTCCCTAAACACCACACATCCAGTAAGCCTCAGGGGAGTTCTCCTGAGGCTTTTTTTGTGTGAAAAGGAGACTGACTTATACTTGGTCACCTCTAAAAATTCAATTTTCAAAAATTTGACATAGTCCACTCCGCTTGCTCGGCAAAAGCTTGCAAGATGAATGGTGCAGAAAAATGCTTGCATTTTTCTATATCTGAGTCGCAGCAGCGGACGCCAAAGACGTCAAATGCAGGCCCGTAAACGATCCTGCGCTTTCCTCGCTTCGCTTAGTTGGTTGCGACACTTCGCGTTGGTTCAACAAGTTGCAAAAGCTGTGTCTCATCAATGCTCAAGCAAGCTTGCTCGCTGAGTTCGGCCTTTGCTTTTGTCGTCATTCAAAGTGGCAAATACCGCCAGTATTGCATAAATGCCAATTCCTGGCCTCAATCATGAGTAAACAAGTTTACTTGCGACTCTCGGCCTACGGAATAGTCGCCACTTTTGATGCCGAAGGCATCAGTAGTACGCCTCAGTTATAAAAGCACATAAATGTGTTTTTGCAACATTCGGCTTTTGAACTACTCATTCCTGCCATCGCTCCTGTCTGCCGACAGGCTGGCGGTCTCACTCAA
>JAZLIJ010000268.1:0-1281 GCA_045617325.1 Fibrobacter sp. | reverse complement strand
GCGGCAGTTGATATGTACTTTACGGATTTCACCGGAAGGAAGACGGAGCAGAGCGTAGTCGCCTTCTTTAGCCATCAATTGAGCACTGGTACCAGCACTACGAGCTAATTGGCCGCCTTTGCCGATTTTCATTTCGATGTTATGAACGGTAGTACCGAGGGGGATATTTTTCAGCGGGAGGCAGTTACCGATTTTGATATCGGAGTTCGGGCCGCTTACTACAACGTCACCAACTTGCAGGCCAAGAGGAGCAAGGATGTAACGTTTTTCACCATCAGCATAAGCGATCAGCGCAATGCGAGCATTACGGTTAGGATCGTATTCGATAGTAGCTACTTTAGCCGGAACATCATCTTTTACACGTTTGAAATCGATGATACGATATTGTCTTTTGTGACCGCCGCCTTGATGACGAACAGTCATTTTGCCGGTGTTGTTACGACCTGCATGTTTTTGCAGTTTTTCAACGAGCGGGCGATAAGGTTTATCAGTCGTAATCTCTTCGAAGGCAGACACAGTAATAAAGCGTCTGGAAGGAGAATACGGGTTAAAGCTTTTAATTGCCATTGTATATGTCCTCCTTATACGTTAATTACATTCCTTCGAAAAGGGTAATAGTGTTGCCTTCAGCCAGTTTAACGATTGCTTTTTTGTAATCGGAACGTTTGCCAACATATTTACCCATGCGTTTGGTTTTGCCCATTACGCGGATAGTGTTTACACTAAGTACTTTTACGCCGAAAATAGCTTCTACAGCTTGGCGAATTTCTACTTTGTTAGCAGTCAAAGGAACTTGGAAAGTATATTTGTTGTCTTGCATCATTGCAGAAGTTTTTTCGGTAATGATGGGACGGAGCAGTAAATCGCGAGGATTAGCAGCCATTATGCGAGCACCTCCTCAATTTTTTCTACAACTTCTTTAGCAAGGAAAACCTTGTTGCTGTTCAGGATATCGAAGCAGTTAAGACCCATGTTGGTAATGGTGGTAACTTTTTCCATGTTGCGAGCGGAAAGAGCTACGTTAGCATTGTTGTCATGGATCAGCAGAGCCTTTTGACCTGCTACTCCGAAAGCATTCATCATGTTAACTACGTTTTTGGTTTTCGGAGCATCGAAAGCCAAACCTTCAACAACGAAGAGTTCGTTAGCTGCTACCTTAGAGGACAGTGCGCAGCACAGTGCCAAACGGCGAGCTTTACGAGTCATTTTCTTTGCATAACTGCGAGGTTGGGGACCAAAAGTAGTACCGCCGCCAACCCACACAGGAGAACGGTTAGAACC
>JAZLIJ010000267.1:0-8744 GCA_045617325.1 Fibrobacter sp. | reverse complement strand
TTAGCCTGCACCCTCCCCATCGTTGCGCGAGCGCCAACTTAACGGCTCAGCCATAACCATGCAAGCATGTTGCGTCATTCGCCTCGTCAAGTTGTGGCCGACGCTTTATTCTCACAACAACAGCCATTCTTCGTTTTAATTAAATAATCATCTTGCTTATGGCTATTTTATTGCAGTTTTTCCATTCATCTTTGTTTTTGCAACTTATCTTGCCACGGACTTTATCCAGTGAGCCATTTTTTCCCCATCTAATTTTATATATTGTGAAGCGGAAATTTAAATACTTGAGGTTACTATGAAATTTACCCATGCCTTGGCTCTTGCTGCTTCTTTTGCGTTTTTCGCTTGCGGCGGCGACGATGATTCCTCTACGGGTCCATCTCCGGAAACACCGTCATCCTCTTCCAAGAAGATTGAAAGCCAAAAGTTCGATTGCACAGTGAAGGATGGCGTCAAGGTCGTTTATCCTACGGGTGGCGAAACCTTCAAGATGGGCGACAAGATTACCATTATTTACGGTTCCGATGTGAAGGGTTCCGGTTATCGCTTCGTTTTCAAGACATCCGAAGATGACCAGGGCATGGACATGCTCGATGAATCCGCTGGTCCGGAATCTCCAGATGGCAAGACTTGCTACGAGCAGGAAGTCGTTCTTTCGGATGACTTTGCCGAACCGTCCGACAAGGCGGTCATTCGTGTAATCCCCTACGAAAAGCAGAGCAAGGGCGCCAATTCCAAGGCCTTCAAGGTTAAGGATTAATGAACCCATTATTTAACGACCGAAGCATCACCGTGGCTATCGTTGGCTGCGGTGGTTTTATCGGTTGTCATCTGCTGGATGCGATTCTTTCGCGAACCCAGTGGCGCGTCTTTGGCGTAGACCTGGATTTTTACAGAATTCAGCATCGGCTCGATAACGAACGTTGCGAATTCCTTTGTGCCGACTTGGCTGATAAGTCTGTCGTGGAGCGCATTGCGAAATTTCCGGTGGTGGTGAACTTGGCCGCGATTTGCACGCCGAGCCGCTATATGAAAGAGGCTGCGGAAGTGATTCGCAGCAATTACGACCACCCGGCGGCTTTGGCCGACGCCTGCGAAAAGTCGGGCGCCTGGCTCATTCATTTTTCTACATCTGAAATTTACGGCAGAACGTCCGCGGAATCGGGGAAGCTTTTTGAGGATGAAACTCCTTTGACGTTTGGTCCGGTGACCGCGAGTCGCTGGAGCTATGCTACTGCGAAACTTTTGACTGAACGCTACATGGCGGGGCTTGAACGCTTGAGGTGGACAGTCGTGCGCCCCTTCAACTTTGTCGGGCCTTATATGGATTTCATGCCTGGAGTCGATGGCGAGGGCGTCCCGCGTGTGCTTGCGAATTTTTCGACGGCCCTTGTGCGCGGCAAACCTTTGAAACTTGTCAATGGCGGTGTCGCAAAACGCTGCTTTACGAGCGTCTTTGATGCGGTGGAATTCCTTTTTGCGCTGTTTGAGGCCGGTGGCATGGGACGCACGTTGGCTGGTGCAGAAAATGCTCCCTACTCGCAGGCGTTCAATGTCGGAAATCCGGAAAACGAACTTTCCATTGCTGGACTGGCACTTAAAATGAGGCGGATTTTTGCCGATATCAAGGGCGTGTCCGTTGATGCGCTGCCGGAGCCTGTCGAAGTATCCGGTTGCGAATATTACGGCGAGGGTTACGATGATTCAATGCGGCGTATGCCTTCGGTCGAAAAGGCGGAGCGTCTGTTGAATTTCAAGGCGCAAACTCCGATTGATGTTGTGCTGCGCGAATCGCTGGAGTGGTTTGTCGGTCATTATGGCAACCCCTAAATATTTCATTTTTGTCCCTGCGTATAACGTAGAGAATACGCTGCGAAATGTGCTTGCGAAAATTGATGCTTGCGTTTTGCAAAATGCGCATGTGCTTGTCATCGATGATGGCTCGAAGGATGGAACCGCCGAGGCGTATCGCGAATATGTTGCGGGGGGGCGTGATTCCGCTTTTGAATACTTTCGTTTTGAACAAAATAGCGGCTACGGCGCTGTCGTAAAAAAGGGCTTGGCCGAAGGAATTGCTTCCGGGGCGCAGTTTGTCGCCTGTCTTCATGGCGATGGACAGTATCCGGCTGAAAAATTGGGCGAGTTCTTTGCGACGATGGAAATGCAGAACGTTGACTTGCTGCAGGGCTCGCGCCATGCTGTCGCGGGGGAGGCGAAAAAGGGTGGAATGCCTTTTTACAAGCGCATCGGCGGGGCGTTTCTCACGGCTCTGGAAAATGCGACTTTTCGCACTCGTCTGACGGATCGCCACAGCGGCTTTATCGTCTATTCGACGAGGTTTCTGAAAACGGTGAACCTTGCGCAGCTGAGCCCCTCGTTTGATGTTGATTTGGAACTGATTTCTATCGCGGATTCCCGCAATTTTAACATCCAGGAATTGCCGATCCCCACATGCTATGCGGGCGAAATTTCGAATTTGAATGTGGTGACGTACGGCCTGCGCGTCTTGCGGCAAATTTTGCGCAGAATGCTTGCGTGATATCGTCGCTGAACGCGTAATAGTGAATAGTGAAATATTGATGCTGTGGGAAAGATGCGGGGGGAAGAAGGCCTTTGTTGCGAGAGATGTGGAATGGGGGTGAGGTATGAGGTTTGCTGCTGGAGATGCTGTTGAGGAAAACCCTGATTTGCGCTAGCGTACCTACGAGGTTGCCTTTGTGCATTGCGCGGATAAAGGCTTAGATGAAAGTGTTGTTCGTGATGACATTGTCAAAAGCGTAAAGCGAAATCAAACTCTCGCAAAATTAGACTCGACCTTCTTCGGTTAGAAAGGCTAGCGTATATTTGTAGCCGTCAAAATTTTGGATTGTCAAATATTTTTGTTGCCACGAAGCCTTTGTTGAAAGTTTCCTACTTCATGTTAAACTTTTTTACAGGTTTTATCAAAACTGCCATCGTGCCCGAAACGAACCTGTAGTCGTTGAGTACGCTTTTGCTTAATGTGTTAATGAGACTGAATGGATTGTAAACGTTTGTAGAGAATTTTTCTGAAGAGGTTGCTTCCGTAGAGTTTCTGCAATGCGGAACAAGCTTTGTCGTAGGTCAATCCTTGCTTGTCCGCAGGAACTTGTATTTCAGGCTGCATCTGTGTCAGCATCTCTTTCTTGGTAATTCTACAAATGGAGTTTTTATCGTCATTTATCGTAAGGTGGACAATCGTATTTTTTTTTGTGTTGGTGCCAAAATGCCCTGAACCTGCTGCTGCCTATGCAAAAAAAACGGCTCAGTTGAACTGAACCGTTTTCTGAATTTCCGTATTCGCTTGAACCTTGCTAGGTTTTGTCTTCGCCGCGGAGCATGATGACCTTGCCCGTACGAATGTATTCCACGATTTCGAACTTCTGGAGCAGACTCTTCAAGGTATCGACCTTGGTGCTGTTTCCGGTAATCTGGATAATCATGGAAGTCATCGTCATGTCCACGGTGTTCGCGTGGAAATGGTCGCACAGCTGCAAGATTTCGGTGCGCTGTTCTGCAGTGCAGCGCACCTTGATGAGTGCGAGCTCCTTTTCGACGGCGTCTGTTCCGGTGTGGTCCTTCGCCTGCACGACATCGACCAGCTTTTCGAGCTGCTTGATAATCTGCATGAGAATTTCCGGGTTGCCGTGGGCGATGATGTTCATGCGGCTGAAGTTCGCGTCCAGGGTGGGGGAGACGACGAGGGAATCGATGTTGTAGCCGCGACGGGAGAATACGAGGGCGATGCGCACGAGAACGCCCGGACGGTTGGCAACTAACAAACTAATAGAATGTGCTGTATCTTTCATTTTCAAATCCTCCTATTAGGTCGATCCTGTGGGCTTTTCAAGTTGAGCCTTGGGCGGTTCGGTAATCATCGCGGTGAGCGGTGCGCCTGCCGGAATCATCGGGAACACGTTGTCTTCCTTTTCGCATTCGCAGTGGATGAGAATAGGGCCGTCCTTGTAGTCGAGCGCCTTTTGAATCACCTTTTCTGCGTCGGCGGCGCGCTTGATGCGGAGACCCGGGATGCCGTAGGCTTCGGCGAGTTTCACGAAGTCGGGGTTGCCCTTCATGTCGACGCTGGAGTAGCGCTTGTCGTAGAACAAATCCTGCCACTGGCGGACCATGCCGAGGTACTTGTTGTCCATCACGAAAATCTTGATGGGGAGCTTGTGGATGGCTGCGGTTGCGAGTTCCGCTTCCGTCATCTGGAAGCCACCGTCACCGCTGAAGCTCATCACCGGCCAGCCGGTCTCGTTGCCGAATGCGGCGCCGATAGCGGCCGGGAAGCCAAAGCCCATGGTGCCTGCGCCGCCGCTGGAATGCAGCTGACGCGGATAGTTGATGTGGAAGAACTGTGCAACCCACATCTGGTGCTGACCCACGTCGGTCGTGACGATGGCCTTGCCCTGGGTGAGTTCGCTTGCCGTTGCAATCACATGCTGCATGCGGAGGCCGCCCTGCTTCGGGTAGGTGAGCGGGAAACGCTTCTTCCAAGTCTGGCAGGTCTTGATCCATTCGGCGGTGTCGAGCTTGCTCACCATCGGGATGAGCTGTTCCAGGACGAGCTTTGCGTCGCCGCACATGAACACATCCGGCTGAAGCACCTTGCCTTCTTCGGCAGGGTCGATGTCGATGTGCATCTTGATTGCGTCTTTGCAGAATTCGCTGAGCTTGCCTGTGATGCGGTCGTCCCAGCGGCTGCCGATGCTAAGAATCAAGTCGCAGTCGAGAACGGCCTTGTTTGCATAAACGGTGCCGTGCATGCCGAGCATGCCGAGGGAAAGTTCGTGGTCGGTCGGGAAAGCACCGAGACCGAGCATGGTGCAAGTCACCGGTGCGCCGAGCTTTTCGGCGAGTTCCTTCACCTGGCGGGAGGCGCCGCTAATCATGGCGCCATGACCGACGAGCAAAAGCGGCTTCTTGGACTTCTTCAAGTATTCTGCGGCTTTTTCGACGCTTTCGGCGGAGGCGTGGGACGGAATCTTGTAGCCCGGAAGGTCCATCTTGTCGGTGAACGGGGCTGTGCAAACGCCTGCGGTCACGTCCTTCGGAAGGTCAATGAGCACGGGGCCCGGGCGGCCGCTGCGTGCAATGTGGAATGCTTCCTTCATCACGCGCGGAAGATCGTTCGGATCCTTCACGAGGTAGGAGTGCTTGACGGCTGCGAATGTCATGCCGCTCGTGTCGCATTCCTGGAAGGCATCCTTGCCGAGGTTCGGCGTGGTGGTCTGTGCGGCAAGCACGACGATGGGGCTCGAATCCATGAGGGCGGTGTAGATGCCTGTGAAAGTGTTGGTCGCACCCGGGCCGGATGTTACGAGTACGACGCCGACTTTACCGGTCTGGCGGGCGTAGCCGTCTGCCATGTGGGTTGCGCCCTGTTCGTGGCGGCTGAGCACCACTTTGACGCTGGAATCGAGGATGGCATCGAACATCGGAATGGCCGATCCACCGGGATAGCCGAAAATTGTATCAACGCCTTCGCGCTTGAGGCATTCGATAATCACTTCGGCACCACTTAAGGTCTTGTTTGCCATAATTTTTTCCTATTTTTCTTAGTTTTAAACTTTAATTGGTGATAATATAGGTGTTTTTAGACTGTGTGGCAAGAGATTGTGTTTGAAATTTGAAAAAATATTGATTTTTTATTGGAAATTGTGGTTTTGTTACTTGACTGTTTCTGAAAATTCTTTTTATTTTGCTGAATTTAGTGTTAAATTGAGGTGAAGTGAGTTAAAAATGAATGTTTTTTATGTGAAAATGCTTGCCTGTTTGTCTGTGTTGACTTGAAAATGAACTTTTGTGCGGTGTTTTGTTCTGCTTTACCTGCGAGCTTGTGAAAAAAGATATGCTTCTGAAAGTAAATGCCTTCGGTTGACGCTATGTAAGGTGTTGATGCGAAACAAGATAAAATTCTGCTGCCTATATAATATATGTTTCAAATCTTTTTCTTTAAATAGGTGAGTGAAAAAGTGAAATTTTCTAAATTGTAGTCCATGTTCAAGAAAATCTTTATCGCCATTCTCGCTGCAGCGGCCTTTGCGCTTGCCGCAGAACCCGTCACCGTCGAAGCTCGCCTTACGGAAATCCCCGGCAAGATGCCCTCGAACGATCTTTATAGCTACGTGTACGTTTTCAAGTACAAGGTGCTGAAGGTCGTCTCCGGTTCCCTGGATGCGAAGGAAATTCTCGTCGGCGTCTACAATCCGCTGATTGCCCGCGGCAAGGTCAAGGACAAGATGGCCGACAAGTCGAAAGGAAACGTGGGCGAGTTCAAGGCGAAGGCTAAGCATACGCTGAAGATTGTCCCGCTCGAAGGCAACTGGGACGGCGCCCTCGAAGACGAATACTTCGACAACGAAAGCCCCCGCTACCTCGCCGTAGAGGTGAATGAATAATTATGAATTAAGAGTTATTAAGTATGAGAAAAAATTAGGCGGCGATGCCTCGATTAAAATCTCATAATTAGTAATTCATAACTCGTACTTGCTTTGCTATGGTTTTCTCCTCCCAGATTTTTCTGTTCTACTTTTTGCCGACGTTTTTGGTCGGGTATTTTGTGCTGCTCAAGGCGGGGGTCAAGCATTCCGGCCTGAACCTGTTCATCACGATTTTCAGCTACGTCTTCTATGGCTGGCTTGAACCTTGGCTTGTCTTTTTGATGTTCGGATCGACGCTCGTGGTGTACATCAGCGGGCGCTTGATTTCTGCTGAAGGCGCAAGCAAGTTGCAGCGAAATTTGGCGCTGTGGATGGCGATTGTTGTGAACCTGGGTGCGCTTGGATTTTTCAAGTACTACATGTTCGGCATGGGGGCGTTGAATTCGATTATCGAGAGGTTCGGCGGAGAGCCGTTCTCGGTGATGACGGTTCTTTTGCCGGTGGGTATTTCGTTCTATACGTTCCAGTCGATGAGTTATGCGATTGACGTGTGGCGCGGAACGGCACCTTCGGTGAAGAACCTTGCGACTTTCGCGTGCTACGTGGCGCTTTTCCCGCAGCTTGTGGCGGGTCCGATTGTGCGTTACAATACGGTTGCCGAGGAACTCGCGACTCGCACGCATACGCTTGAAAACTTTGTCTGTGGCATTCTCTTCTTTAGCTTCGGTTTTGCCGAAAAGATTTTCCTCGCAAACCAGGTGGGCATCATTGCTGACCGCGTTTTTGCCGCCGATGCTCCTGGCGTTCTCAACTGCTGGTGGGGCTCCTTTGCGTATATGTTGCAGATTTACTTCGACTTCTCGGCGTACAGCAACATGGCGATTGGTCTTGGCCTTATGCTCGGGTTCCACTTCCCGAGGAACTTCAACGGCCCGTACCGCTCCCACAGCATTACGGAATTCTGGAAGAAGTGGCACATCTCTTTGACGAGCTGGTTCCGCGACTACCTGTATATTGCGCTTGGCGGAAACCGCGTTGGCAAAAAGCGTCTTTACTTTAATTTGTTCATGGTAATGTTCCTGAGCGGCGTGTGGCACGGTGCCAACTGGACGTTCGTGTGCTGGGGCCTGTACCATGCCTTCTTCATGATTGTGGAACGCGCAAACAACAAGAATGCGCTTTACTACAAGCTTCCGAACATTGTGCAGATTCTTATTACGCAAGTGCTTGTGCTGTTTGGTTGGGTGTTGTTCCGTGCCGATAGCATTGGGGAAGCCTGGCGCATGTGGAAGGCTATGCTCGGCCTTATGCCGGTGAGCGCTTCTGATGCCATTCTTACGGCTGAAATCTTTACGCCGTCGACCGTTTCCTTTATGGTGATTGCGTCGGTGCTTTCGTTCTGGCGCTTCCGCAGTTTCGACTGGTGCAATACGGTCAGTTTCAAGAAGGCGCTCATTGCGCTTGGCCTCTTCATACTTGCTTCGCTCGCCCTCTTTACGCAGAGCTACAATCCGTTTTTGTATTTCCAGTTCTAACTTAGACGAAAGAACGGCCTTCGGCCTTTAGACGAAATGCGACCAAGCGAGAAAAACGCGCAAATTCGTTTGCGCACTTCCGAGCGACAAGCATCCTATGCAGAAGGCATGAAAGACGATAGAGTATGCATCTAGAAATGCGCAAGACTTTGTGGCTGTGGAATTTAGATTCAATTAACAATGAATAGTGAACGCTAATGCGTAAGGCGAGAGTCGCGGCTAAGGTGATGCTGTTGGAGGCTGCCATCCCGTGCTCATCCCCTTTAGGGCCCTGTCATCCCGGCCTCCGAGCCGGGATCCCACTTGAGCATCGCTCACGCATCTCGCTTCAGAATAAAACTGCAGCGAAGCCGCCTCACTTTCATCTCATAACTTATAACTCATAATTCATAACTCAAGCCCGCCCCGCGCGAAGCGCCAAACTATTCCCTACTGCTTACTGCCTACTGTTTACCGCCTACTAAACTACCGTCATCCCGTGCCCATCCCCTTTAGGGCCCTGTCATCCCGTGCACCGACACGGGATCCCCTCGCTGCATCCCTCAAGCATCTCGTTTCCGACTAAAACTGCGGCGAAGCCGCCTCACTTTCATCTCATAACTTATAACTCATAATTCATAACTCAAGCCAGCCCGCGCGAAGCGCCAAACTATTACCTACTGCATACTGTCTACAGCCTACTTCCTACTAAAAGTCATATCTTTGATTTGAATCAATTCTTATCCCCTTTGGGGAGGAGCCAAAGCAATATTTAATCTCATACTTCATACTTCATACTTCATAACTCATTCTTCACCCTAGATTC
>JAZLIJ010000266.1:0-23968 GCA_045617325.1 Fibrobacter sp. | reverse complement strand
CCCGAAGGGGCAATTAACACAAATGCGTAGGTCGAGTGTCGCGGCCGTGGTGGACGCTTGCAGCGTCCATGGCTTCGCTCACAAATAATCGTAAACGAGTTTACGATTGCTTGATTCGCTTGCGCATTGCTGCTTGGACGCCTCTCCTCGCTAGACGGGGATGACCGAGGCCAGCATTGAACGCCTACGGCGTTCGCAGCTGCGGTTATGAAATATCAAAATGCCAGCATTTTGCTGCTTCATAACCTTGCGTGCTTTTGGCACAAGAGCGAAGCGATTGTGCAATGAACAGTTAACAATTTATGCGTCAAGAAATGCGCGGACTTGTGGCTTGAGCAGTTTATCGCTGTAGCACTGTCTACAGTCTACTTCCTACTGTTTACTAAAAAATCGTCATTCTGGAGCGCTGCGATAGAATCCATGGTGAGGCGCCTTATTTTGCATCAGTAGATGAAAAGCATTTCCCTGTACTTCGGCAGCGGCCACTTGTCATCCGGGACAATCTTTTCCAGAGCGTCCACCACCTTGCGGAGCGATGCCATAGCGTCGATAATTCCTTCGTGTTCGCCGTTCAAGGAACTTTCCATGATGGTGATGGAATCCATCAGGTTCTTGCAGCCTTCGCCGAGCGATTTGGCATAGCCATCGAGTCCAGGGAATCCCTGGTTCAAAGCCATCTCGTTCGTCTTGAGGGCACCGGAGTAAGCTTCCACCACGCACGGCAAAATCACGTTCTTCGCGAGGTCGCGTGCGATTTCACCTTCGATACGAATGCGCTTGTGATAATCTTCGCTGTTCACCTCGTAGCGGGATTCCATTTCGCGGCGGTTCATCACGCCGTACTTTTCGAAGAGCGCGATGTTTTCTTCCTTCGTGAGGGCCTGCAGCGCCTCCATGGAGGTGCGGATGTTCGGGAGCCCGCGGCGCTTGGCTTCGGCGACCCATTCGTCGGTGTAGCCGTTACCGTTGAAGAGCACGCGCTTGTGTTCCTTCACGATTTTCTGCAGAATCTTTTGCAAGCCCGTATGGAAGTTTTTCTCGTCGAGCTTTTCGAGCTGTTCTGCAATCATGTCGAAGGCTTCGGCGACAATCGTATTCAAAACGACGTTCGGCTCGGAGCAGCTCTGGCTACTGCCCGGAGCGCGGAATTCGAACTTGTTGCCGGTAAACGCAAATGTACTGGTACGGTTGCGGTCCGTGGCATCGCGCGGGAGCGGCGGGAGCATATCGGCACCGATGCGCATGGCGCCCGCCTGCTTACTGGACTTTGGAATGCCCTGTTCCAACTGGTCAATCACGTCCATGAGCTGGTCGCCCAGGTACATGGAGACAATAGCCGGAGGAGCTTCGTTGGCGCCAAGGCGGTGGTCGTTGCCGGCGCCGGCGCATGTCATGCGGAGCAAGTCAGCGTGGGTATCCACGGCGTACATGATAGCGCAAAGCGTAGTGAGGAACACGGCGTTCTGGTGCGGGTCCTTGCCCGGATTCAGGAGGTTCCCCTTGCCGTAAGAAATGCTCCAGTTATTGTGCTTGCCGCTTCCGTTCACGCCGGCAAACGGCTTTTCGTGCAGGAGGCACACAAGCCCGTAGCGGTCGGCCACATTGCGGAGCGTTTCCATGATGAGCATGTTGTGGTCGCAAGCGAGGTTCACTTCCTCGAAAATCGGGGCGAGTTCGAACTGGGCCGGGGCCGCTTCGTTGTGGCGCGTCTTTGCCGGAATGCCAAGGCGCCAGAGTTCCTTTTCCACGTCGTTCATGAAGTTCAGGATGCGGCTCGGGATGCTGCCGAAATAGTGGTCATCCATCTGCTGGTGCTTCGCAGGGCTTGCGCCGAAGATGGTGCGGCCGGCCTGGTAAAGGTCCGGGCGCTGCAAGTAAAAGCGCTTATCGATGAGGAAGTATTCCTGTTCGGCGCCGAGCGTCACGGTCGTCTTCTTGGGGCTCGCCTTGAAGCAAGTCATGAGGCGGCGCGTGGACTTGGAAAGCGCCTGCAGACTGCGGAGGAGCGGAGTCTTCTTGTCGAGCGCTTCGCCGGTGTAGCTGCAGAAAGCCGTCGGGATGCAAAGTGTTGCTCCATTGCCGTGGCGCTTGATGAATGCCGGGCTCGTCGGGTCCCAGGCAGTGTATCCGCGAGCTTCGAACGTGGAACGGAGGCCGCCGCTCGGGAAGCTCGAGGCATCCGGTTCACCCACAATGAGGTTCTTGCCGGAGAGCACCATGATGGCCTTGCAGCCGGAAGGTTCGAGGAAGCTGTCGTGCTTTTCGGCGGTGGAGCCCGTCAGCGGCTGGAACCAGTGCGTGAAGTGCGTTGCGCCGCGGTCCATGGCCCACTTTTTCATGGCGTGGGCGACGTCGCCCGCGATGTTCGGATCCAAGGCCTCGCCCTCGTCGATTGTAGCGAGGAGCTTTTCGCAGATGTCCTTGGAGAGGTAGTTGCGCATGGCGTCGGCGTTAAAAACGTCTTCGCCGTAAAAATCAACATTCACGGGTTCTGCGGGCTTAATTGTAGAAGCCGGAGCCGTGGCGATATCGTAAATAGCGGAAAAACGGTTGTTTTGCATAGCAATTATGAGTTATGAATTATGAGGTACGGGGTCGGTCGCTGCGCTCTCTTTGAGGTTTGGATTCCATTCTCAAACAAAAAGTTTTGCGAAAACCTTTACTCACGGTTGATGTCTTTCGTTTCAAAAGCAAAAGTAGCAAGTGCAAAAGAGGTTTTCACGAATATTTTTTGCTTTTTTATTGGTTTTTGTTTTACATTTTTGTAAAAAACATGATTTATTTTACATTTTTGTAAATCATTTGCTATATTATAACATGTTCATCTCTCCTAGAAGGTGCGTCGGACTCTTGTAGCCCGGCGCACCTGATGAATGCCTGGAGTGTCGTTAGTCTGATTGATGGATTATGACTGCGCCATTTTTTTTCGGGCAAAGGTTTGGAATATTCGAGTAACGACATGGTATGAATATTGATACCCTTGAAAATGCGGCGTTGGAAGAAATCGCCGGAGTGCTTCAGAAAACTCGCAAGCGAAGCGAGCAGATGGAGTGCATAAAGGGTGTCCTGACAAAGAATTTTGAAGAAATTGATACCTATTATCTTGAAGAATTGGAAAAACTGAGGGGTATTGTTGGCGGCAAGGCGGGAAATTTTATCGGCAACACCAGCGAAATGCGCGAGGTGAATCGGCTGATTCGACAGATTGCCCCTTCGGAAGCGCTTGTGCTGGTTCGTGGTAGTGCGGGGACTGGCAAGGAATTCGTGGCTCGCAGCATTCATCAGCTTTCTGAACGCAAAGACCGCCCCTTTGTCATGCTGAATTGCGACTCCTTGAACATCGTCCCTGGAATTAATTCGTTTGAAAGCGAACTTTTCGGTTACGAACGCAGTGCGTTTACAGGGGCTACTAGCAGGCACATCGGGCGTGCGGAACAGGCGGGCGGAGGAACGCTGTTCCTGGACGAGGTGGCGAATCTCTCCCCTGCAGCGCAGCTGAAACTTCTACAGTTTATTCAGGAAAAAAGTTTTTGCAGAATGGGCAGCAACATTGTACAGAAGGCGGATTTGCGCCTTGTGGCGAGTACCGCAAAAAACCTGGAAATGATGATTGGGCGAGGCGAGTTCCGCGAGGATCTCTACTATCGCCTGAACGTTTTCCAGATAACGCTCCCGGATCTTTCGCAGCGCAAGACGGATATTCTTTTGCTTGCCGACCATTTCATCGAGAAGATGAACTTGAAGTACGGCAAGAACATTCTGCGCCTGAGTTCGCCCGCTATCGATATGCTCATGAGCTACCATTGGCCGGGGAACGTCCGTGAACTCGAAAACTGCATCGAGCATGCCTGCCTTGCGACAACGGATGTCTGCATCAACGCTTACGACTTGCCGCCGACGTTGCAGACGGATGTGACTTCGGGGACGGCGATGCTCCCTGAAGGCGGCAGTCCGCTTTCGACGCTTCTGGACAGTTACGAACGCGAAATCTTGACGGAGGCGCTTCGCCGCCACAACAGAAATTTGAGCGCTGCCGGTCGTGAACTTTCCGTGAGTCCGCGCATGATGCATTACAAGGTAAAACGCCTCGGAATTTTGCAGTAGGGAATTTAGGGGCTAGTGGGTAGGATTTAGGGTCTAGGGGGAAGTTTGGCGGCTGCGCCGCGGGGAACCCGGAAACAAGATGCCTGAAAATTGCAGCGTTGAATTTGCAAAGGATTGTCCAAACGAGAAGCCCGACGCATCTCTAGAAGCAAACTCCCTAATTTCTAGTCTCTAGATTCTACTCTCTCGTCTAATACACATTTTGCCGCAGCAACCCCGCTTACCAGCCACTGCTTACCAATCGCTTGTTTGTGAATTCTAGAACGCCTCGCGGACGTACATCGTGACTCCGGGCATCTTCTTGAATTTGAGATCAACCCAAGAAAATTCGCATCTGGCGTAGAGTCTTTCGCTCTTGTTGAGGGCGAGCTGTCCGCCGAATCCTACGCTCCTGTGCCACTTGTTTCGCCAAAGGTCGCTGAAGTAGTCGCCGACTTTTCCGCCTTCGAAGAAGATGTCTCCCGCAAGCCACCAAATGAGCGTCTTGCGAAATTCCACCTGCAAGAATAAGGACTGGTTCCCGCAGAAATAGTTGGATTCCACTCCACGGAATCGTTTGATGCCGTCTGAACCGGCAAGTTGGTCGAAGGGAGCGTTCCCCGTGACGCGCTGCCAAAGAAATCCGACGGCCATGGAAGTGTTCCAGATAAATTCAGAATAGCCGCGAATGTCCAGTTGCTGTCGCGTAAAACTGTAGTCGCCGAACATTCGGTTGTAGAAAATCTGTTCCCATTGGACAAGGCTTCCGTGACGAGCCCAGTTGGTATTGTCGCGGGTGTCGTATGTGAGATGGTATCCGATGCCGTTTCTCCATCCGTCTGTATTTTCGGGGGTGTCGAGCTTGCCTTCGTAGTCCTTGAAGGAAACGGCGGAATGGTTGAAATCCGTGGTGAAGCCGTACTTGATGTACGGAAAGTTTGCAGGAAATCCGAAGTTTGTTTCGACGAGTCCTTTGAGGTAGTAGGATTCCCTGTCAAAGACTCGGTAGTCGTTTATGTTGGGATTGTTCCCGCGTCCGAAGTAATGACCGACCCAATTCTGGTAGTAAAAGTCGAATTGTCCAGAGATGCGGTCCTCGTAGCCGTGAAATTTGGGCGAAAGCGAAAATGTAAATTGCTTACGGGTGGTTCCGTATAGGGCTATGTCCATTTCTGATGTCTTGCCTCCTTCAAATTTGGGCTTGAAGAAGAGAATGGCCATGGCGCCGATTTGATACTCCGTTTCTTCGGTGTAACCAAGTACTGGCATCAGCGAAAAACGTTGGAATTCCTTTTCGCTGGATTTGTTTTGCGTCTGGGTCGAATCCAAGTCGCCTTGCCCCATGGCGTATGCACATAGGATAAGCGATGAACATATTAGTTTAAAAAAAAGACGCATTTGCCCCCAAATTTAGATATTATGTTTGGTTTCTTGAAGGGGAGGTCCTTTGGAAATCAAAAATGGGTGATAAAAGGATGGAAATACGCCTCGAATTTCTATTTTTTCGCACGAAATTGGGAATGCGGCCTTGCAGCTGTAAGAATATTGAACTCAACATCTAGCATCCGAAAATTATGCCTATACTTTCTGCCCAAAATATATTGCTCCGATTTGGCGGCCCGCCTCTTTTGGATGGCGTCTCCTTTGATATCGAACCTGGCGACCGTGTCTGTCTTGTGGGGCGCAATGGCGAAGGCAAGAGCACGCTCTTGAAAATATTGACGGGTGAAATGGAATTCAACTCGGGCGACATTGTCAAGAAGACGGGGCTGAAAGTGAGCCGCATGATTCAGGAAATACCTGCGCATGTCGAAGGAACCGTACGCGATATTGTAATGGGACGAGTTGCGGCGGGAAGCTCCGCGGGCTGGACTGGCGCCGTAGATGGTTCCGATGATGGTCATCATGACGCTGCCGCAGAAGCGATTCTTGGAAAGACGGGCATCGACGCCGATGCGCTTTATGACAGCTTGAGCGGAGGGCAGAAGCGCAGGGTGCTTTTTGCACGAGCTGTCGCCGAGGATCCGGACCTGCTGCTGCTTGATGAACCGACGAACCACTTGGATATTCCTGCGATTCAGTGGCTTGAAGGAATTGTGACGCGCTTGAATTGCGCCGTGATGTTCGTGAGTCATGACCGGGCTTTTGTGCGTCGTGTCGCAACGCGCATTTTTGAGTTGGACAGGGGGCGTATCCGCTGCTGGGATTTCCCCTACGACAAGTTTGTCCAGTTCCGCGACCAGGCGCTTGCCGAAGAAGCGAAGGCGAATGAACTTTTCGATAAGCGTCTTGCCGAAGAGGAAGTCTGGATTCGCAAGGGAATCCAGGCGCGCCGCACCCGCAACGAAGGACGCGTGAGGGCGCTCATCAAGATGCGCGAGGAGCGCGCCGCCCGCCGCACCCGCACAGGTAATGTGTCGATGCAGATTACCGAGGCGGAACGCTCAGGCCGCCTAGTCGCGCGCCTTACGGACATCTCGTATTCCTACGGCGAAAGGAGCCTGATTCGCAACTTTTCGACGGAAGTGAGCCGCGGCGACCGCATCGGTATCGTTGGCCCCAATGGCAGCGGCAAGACGACGCTTCTGCGGCTGATTCTTGGCGAGTTGGAACCTTCCGAAGGTAATGTGCGCCTGGGCAGCAATCTGCAGATTGCCTACTTTGACCAAATGCGCACCCGCTTGCGCGAAGACAAGAGCTTGATTGAAAACATCGCGGATGGTCAAGCCTACGTCACCTTGAATGGCGTAAGACGCCACGTGTTAAGTTATTTGCAAGATTTCCTCTTTTCTGCTGATAGGGCTCGCGGTCCTATCAGCGCACTTTCGGGCGGCGAACGCAACCGCCTTCTGTTAGCTTGTCTGTTCAGTCATCCGAGTAATGTGCTTGTTCTCGACGAACCGACGAACGACCTTGACATGGAAACGCTGGACCTTTTGGCGGAACTGCTTGCCGAATACAAGGGGACCGTTCTTACGGTGAGCCATGATCGCGCGTTCCTGGATTCCGTAGCTACGGGAATTCTTGCAATAGAGGAAAACGGCAACATCTTTGAAGCAGTTGGCGGGTATTCCGACTATGAGGCGAACAAGAAAATGCGCGACAAGGAGGCTGCTGCCGCTACGCGTATTGCTGCCGAAAAAGAGGCCGAAAAGGCTGCGCGAACGTCTCCTGGCGCGGATTCCTCCGTTACAAATGTAAAGAAAAAGAAACGTAGCTATAACGAGGAAAGGGAATACCAGGCGCTGCCTGAAAAAATTGAGCGCCTGGAAGCTGAAATCACAAGTTTCCAGGAGGAACTTTCGAAGCCCGAAGTCTATACGAATGCGGCTCTCATCGTCGAATTGCAGAAAAAAATTGCAGATGACGAAAACGAATTGGAAAAGGCCTATGAGCGCTTCGAAATATTGGATGAAATGGCATGAATTTTATGAAATAAAAAATGACCAAGTTAAAATTTTAATTATAATTTCTCTATGATGGGATAAACACAGAGGGACGATTTTATGAATGCGAAATACTTTTTTGCGTCCATTGCTATGCTGGGCGCTGCAGCCTATGCTGCGAATGCTTCTGTATGGAGCAGTGCAAATGCCAAAACTGCAATGAAGCCCGCTTACTGGAATACAGTAAAGGTGGGCTCAGCCACCGTCGCGAGTAAGACTGGTGATGATGGCGAAAAAATCTATAAGGCCACGGTTGGCACGAAGGCGACTGATGCTGATGAAGCGGGTGCTCTTTTCGGTTGGAAACAAGATAGCAAGAAAAAGGATGTCGCAATTTCCCTAGCAGCTTATAAGGGAATGTGCGTCACCTATTCGGCTACACAACCTTTCCGTGTGAGCTTTGTCCAGTCTACGGTAACTGACGGAGACTATCATGGCGTGGTTGTTCCTGCAAGTGCGAAACAGGCTTCGGTCTTTATTGACTTTTCGAAGCTGGCTCAGCAGGGTACGGGAAAGGCTGTTGAACTTGATCTAGAAAATCAGCTCCAGGTACAGTTCACTTACAATAGTGCCCTTGCGATAGAAAATGAGTCGGCGACAGATTCCATTGCGCTTTCATCTGTGTTTTTAGGAAGCAGTTGCACGAATTCCAAGCCGCAGGTTAATGGGGAGTTTGCCGAAGAACTGCCAAGTACCTTGCTTGAAAGTGATACGCTTGCCATTGATTTGTCAAAACTCTTCATCGATAAGGATGAAGATGATTTGAATATTTCCTTCTCTGTTTCTCCGTCCGGTAAGTACTTGACCTTGGTGAATAAGGATAGTGTGCTTACGCAAAAGGATGTGCTCAAGTTTGTTCCTGTAAAGAATACTTCCGGTGAAGTGATTCTCAGCATTACCGCTTCGGATGGCTTGGAGAGTGCCACGCACATCATCCCGTCTCTTGTCATTGAAGATGTGGAGAATCCGCCAGTGGCAGTTGACGATGAATATACCATCAAGGAAGATTTCACTGCGCAGGCCTCAGTTGCGAAGGGTGTTCTTGCGAATGATTACGATCTCGATGGCGACAAGTTCGCGGCTGTCCTGAAAGCGACTCCGAAGAATGGTACGGTCACCTTGAACAAGGATGGTAGCTTCACGTATGTGCCCAAGGCGAATTTCAATGGAGATGATTCCTGGACTTATGTT
Organism: Fibrobacter sp.; assembly: GCA_045617325.1. Classification (GTDB taxonomy): domain Bacteria; phylum Fibrobacterota; class Fibrobacteria; order Fibrobacterales; family Fibrobacteraceae; genus Fibrobacter. The sequence continues at coordinate 15,248 of JAZLIJ010000266.1, read as the reverse complement.
GCCATTGATTCTGTCAAGAAGGACACCTCCAAGGCGGCGACAGTGACTATGCATGTGGATCCGGTGAATGACGCTCCGGGCTTTGTCGTTGTCGACTCTACGTTCTTGAACGACACTCTGTCGCTTGTCGAAGACTTTGAAATGGGCGCTGCTTCTACTATCACCATTTCGAAGAAGGCTCTTGTGTTCGATGATGCAGACGGCTATGAAACGCTGAAGTTCGGGGCTGCTGGTGTTGGGGTCGGTGCTTCTGCAGAAGAGACTAAAGACGCTTATGTGATAACGCTTGCCTCGGTACCTGGTTTCAAGGGACTTGCCTCGGTGTTCTTCTTTGCAACGGATTCTCTTGATACTGTCGGTGTCAAGCTTTATGTGAATGTCACGCCGGCTCCGGTTCCGCCTGTTGCTAGTGGCGATGCTTATATGGGTCACAGCGACAGCCTGCTCTCTGTTCCAGCAGAAAATGGTGTGCTTAAGAACGATAAGCGTCTTGATGTTCCGAGCGCTGTTTTGACAGCCGCTCTTGTGGATAAACCTTTGCATGGTACTCTCAATTTCAAGGCCGATGGTAGTTTTGACTATTTGCCTGAAGCTGGTTTTATGGGCAGTGACTTCTTTACATACGTTGCTGTTTCGGATGAAATGCTTTCTAACGTCGTGAAGGTCTATATCAACATTGAACCGCCTGTTTCTTCAAACGTCCTCGTCTGGAGCAACAAGAATTCCAAGACTGCGCTCAAGCCGGCTTACTGGTACGAGTTCAAAAACGGTACAAGCTCGGACACGGCTTCGTATAAGGATGACGAGGGTAGCAAAGGTATTACTGCCACTGTCAGTATGAACGCGAAGATTGAAAGTGTTGCTGGTTTCGGCTTTGCCTGGAAGCAGAAAGACAAGAAGGATGTTTCTATTTCTCTCGCTGATTACAAGGGTATGTGTCTTACCTACAAGGCCTCGTATCCGTTCCGTGTAGATTTCAAGCAGGGTTCCATTGTTGATTACAACTACAATGGCATGATTCTTCCTGAAAAGGGAGTGTTGGACACGTTCTTTGTGGACTTTGCAAAACTTGCACAGGAAGAAGGCTGGGGCGATGAAGTCAAGTTCGACCCGGAAGACCAGCTTGGCGTTCAGTTCTCCTATAAGAGCACGATTGCTGCTGACAATGGTCCGAAGAATACGATTGTCATTTCGTCTGTCTCCTTGGGTAACAGCTGCTCGAACCATGCGCCTGTGATTTTCCCGCCGTACGATGTGGCCGGAAGTGAAGCATTGCTTGAAAGCGATACTCTTTCTTACAACCTTGCCAGCATGTTCTTCGATGAAGATGGCGACAGTCTGAGCATCTATGTGAATATTGACCAGAAGGTTCCTGTCCTGAAAGTTGCGGATGAATCCAAGACGGTGTTCTCGAGGAACGACGTTCTCAAGATTGTTCCTGTTCCGAATACCTCTGGCGAAGCGACTGTGACAATTGCTGCTACGGATAACATAAATGAAACGGTTCTTTATTATGTTGTTTCTGTTTCTGTTACAGACCAGCAGAACCCGCCGCATGCCGTTAACGATGAATATGAAGTCAAGGAAGATGCGACCTTGAAGGCTTCCATTCTGGATGGTGTCAAGGCTAATGACTACGACTTGGATGGCGAGGATTTCGCTATCGTTCTCCTGACGAAACCTACGCACGGCGAACTTACTGCGATATCGGCTACCGGCTCCTTCACTTATAAGCCGGAAGCGAATTTCTCTGGCGATGATTTCTGGACTTATACTGTTGTGGATTCCAAGGATTCTACGGTTGTTGGCAATGTTGCTACCGTTACAATCCATGTGCTGCCGGTAAACGACAAGCCGACAATTGCTGTTCTGGATTCCTCCTTTATGAAGGACACCGTTACTGTGAATGAGGATTTCGAGCCTGGGCTTGCTTCTACGATTATCATCCCGAAGACCTCGCTTGTGTTTGATGATGCCGACGGTCTTGAAACATTGTCTTATGGCGCCATTGGCAAGGGAATCGAAGCGACTGTTGAAGCTTCTGCTTCGTCTTACTCCATAGCACTTTCTCCGGTAAAGGACTTCAACGGACTCGCTTCCTTGTTCTTCTTTGCGACGGATTCTCTTGATACTGTCGGTGTCACCCTTTATGTGAATGTATTGCCGGTCGCTGACCCGCCGATTGGTGTTGCCGATGTCTATACGGGCTACAATGACAGCTTGCTTTCTGTGTCTGCCAAGGATGGCGTTCTCAAGAACGATACCCACCCGGATGATGCAACGGCAGCCCTTACCGCAGTGCTTGGTGAAGAACCTGCCCATGGCAAGATCGTCTTCAGAACGGATGGTAGCTTTGACTATATGCCAGATGAAGGCTTTACAGGTCGTGACGCCTTTGCCTACTATGCTGTTTCTGGCGAAGCGCTTTCGACTCCGGTCATGGTGACTATCAATATTGAAGAGCGCAACTTCTACCCAGTTGTTGTTGTCAACCCGGCAACTTTGGATACGACTGTCGAAGAAGACTTCAAGGCAGGAAAGGCTCTGAAGTATTCGAAGGATGTGGTTGCTTCCTGGTTCAAGGATCCGGAAGGTGACCCGCTGACTTACTCCGCTTCTAGCGAGGATGGCAAACTTAAGCCGACTGTTTCTGCCGCTGGCGTCTTGACGGTCAATTCCGTCGCTGACTCCACTGGAGACGCTTACGTCATTGTGACTGCAACTGACAAGAAATCTGGATCGACCAGCTTTAAGATCCATGTGACGATTAAGCCTGTGAACGACAAGCCTGTGATTTTGCATGCTGATACGGCATACGTCGGAATTACAAATGAATGGGTGGCATCTTGGGATTTGGATACCTTGGTGAGAGATATTGATGGCGATACGCTTGTCTATACTCCGAACGTGACTACGACTTTGAACAAGTACATGAGTGTCGAAATCAAGGGCTCCATACTTACGATCAAGTCGTTGCCGGGTCTTACCTATAAGGATAATCAGCTGTTTGCTTTGGGTGTGAAGTGCGCCGATGCTTCGACCTATGTGACATTGCCGATTGCCGTTGTTGTGGGCGAAAGGCCGGAATCCCTCAAACCTGTGCTTGCAAATGCGGTTAAGGGCTGGCAGAATGCGATTACAGCAAAGCGTGGTTCCGTCTCTATCATGGATATGAAGGGCCGCGTGATGTGGAGTGCCAAGCTCCCGGTGAGCGCTGCTGAAGTTTACAATGCAAGCGCAAAGGTGCAGGGCCGCAAGGTGCTGCGTGTGAATAGGCAGACCTGGACGATAAAGTAATGCTTTTTTGCTTATAGGCATCGCGATACGGCGTCGTTCGCTCCCTCACGTACGTGTGTACGCTACGGGAGCTCTCTCCTTGTCTCGCTTGCCTCTAGGCAAAAAAGGGTTTGCTTATAGGCGTCGCGATACGGCATCGTTCGCTTGTCTTTGGGCAAAAAGGTTTCTGTTTCAGGATTCTTTTATAGTGGCGCCTATGGCGCGAAAAAGCTCCGCGGAAGCGGAGCTTTTTTTATGAATACAAATGCGTAGGTTGAGAGAGGCGAGGGAAAATAAAGAGTTTTATTGTTTGTGGCCTTTCAAAAAAGCGTTTTTCGTCAAATTGGTGGCCCAAAATGAGAAATTTCAACAATTTGGGCCTATGTTTTTCGGATAAATTAACGAGATTTTTGCTTGAATTTTATTTTTCCGGCTTTTGAGGGCGCCGCAAGGGGCCTAAATTGGCGAAAAAAATGTTTTTAGGCCTACCCAAAATCCTGTTAGTAACAATTTTAGCGCTAAAAGAGCAAAAAAAGTTGAGATAAAGTAACAAAATGTAAGCCTAAAACCAGAAAAAAATGTAGTTTGGGCCACCATTTTTTTTAAAAGGTACTTGATAGACGAAAGACGATAGAATGCGGCTAGAAATGCGCTGGACATCTTGCTTGAACGATTTTTGGCTGACTTACAAGAAACGTCATCTCGGCCTCCGAGCCGGAATCTCACAGCTGCATCCCTAATGCATCTCGCTTCTGCGGCCCCCTGCGCCGCAGGCGCCTAACATTTCACTGTTTACCAACTACTAAGAGCGTGCAAGGCGAATGCTGCAAAAATTTGCTCGCCTATTTTTATAGCTGAGCCGCAGTCGCGGACGCTGAAAGCGTCAACCACTGTTTACTTCATTCGCAGATTTAATGCGGAAACCGCCTAACCCGAGCAGTTCGTGGTGAAGCCGTTTTCGTCGCCAACGCCGTAGCATGACTTGGGGGCGTTTTCTTCCTTGTCGTTCGGGCTGTACCATACGGAATCCTGCTTGCAGAAGTCGTCGAGTTCGCCTGCGTAGTTGTCGATGAATTCCTTGGCGCTAACGCTTTTGGGGAGGAACATGGCGCAGCCAATCATCAGTCGCTGTGTTTGGCAACTGTCGCCGAAGTCCATGAACACTCCGTTGTCGTTATTGCATTCTTCCTTGAACTTGGCAAGATAGTCGGTGCAGGAGTAATCCATTCCCCAGAAGCCGTCCAGGTAGCCTTCGTTACCGACGGTCTTGATGATGATGGTGTCGCCGCCTGAGACGACTGCTCTTGCCGCGGTGATGCTGCGGGTGTGCGTGAGATGACTGTAGTCGGGACCGAGTGTCATTTCGCGTTTGGAACGGACTCCGGGGACTGTCGGGTATGTCGCTACATCGCAACTGCGGCGGTCGTCCTTGCTGACGTAGCGTGTTTCCTTGTCTGGAGCTCCGCTGAATGGAAGGAGAATTTTCGATTCAACTTTGATTTCTTCAGATTCTTCTCTTATGATTCCGCAGTCGATGCAGTCCGGGGTGGAAGACGCGCTTGATTTGGCCGTGGATGTGCTGGTTGTGCTTGTGGACGTGCTGGAATTAGCCTCGTCTGCAATTTGGCTGAAGGATTCCTTCAGCGTTTTTTGCTGTTCCGGAGTCAGTTCCGCAACGGGTTTTGCATTCGGCTCGTTGGTGGATCCCGCAATGTCGCTCCCAGTGGAATCGCTGTTTGCGCAGGCCTGGATTGCGATAGCGACGGGAACCGAGCCTGCAATAAGAATTTTTTTCAGGAGATTAGTCATGTTTTTCCTCCTTGGCTTTCGTCAATGGAAACAGTTGTAAGTTCAAGCGGTACACTTGCGAATAGTCGCTTTCTTCGGCGGCGATGGCGACCAGTTTTTGGCGGAACGTTTCCAGTTCCTGCACAATTCTCTGGTAGGTTCTTGGAGTGATTCCCATGGTGATTCCCGTGATGTGGCGCTCGGATGTGTCGCGTTTGTCGATGGCGTCTTTGGCGAGTTCGGCCATTTGCTTGTGCATGGAGCGGAGTGCCACGGGAATTGCCTCGGAGGAGCCCGTGATGGACTTTTCGGTTTGCGTGTAGGTCTCGCCTTCCTTTTTCAGAATTCCGATGGAGGTGAGCAAGTTCAACGAGTCGCGGACTTCGAGAGCGCTGACTTCCGGATAGAATTGCCTTGCCATCTCCAGCGGCTTTGCTTCGGGCATGATAGGCGCCAGTTCGCGGAGCGTCGGGTTAATCCACGATTCAAAGTAGTTGAAAGCGTCGGCTTCGAGAACGCGAATCTTGTTCTCCTTGGCGATGCGCTGCATTTCAAAAAAGGCCTCTTTCTTCTTTTCTTCGGTGCCGCCTTCCTCGAATTTTACCATGGCGCGGAAGTAATCCTTTTGGTAGCCTTCCAGCCCCATGGCGCTTGCCACGCGCTCTACGCCGATTTTGCTCAGTCGGCTTTTCCCGTCGCAAACGACTTTCATGTAATTTGGCGAAGTGAATCCTGCGATTTTTGAAAATTCACGCCAGGAGAATGCGGAACAGCGCTTGCGTTCCTCGTAAAAATCCTGCATGTATTTTCGATAGCTTTGATATTCTACGATTTCTTTCATATAGTAAAATATAAGATTTGTTTTTGAAGAAATCAATGAGCCTGTACTACAATATTTGTGTTTTTACAATAGATTGTCTGATTTTAAAAAAATATTAAAATTTATTTTCTTATATACTACTAAAAACGCTTACTATGCTACGTTTTGTAGCATATATTAAATATTTATTATTCTTGTATTGTAAAATCTTTGAATTTTGAATAAAAATTGAATTTTTGTATAGTATTTATGTTGACTTTGAATGAACTCGAGGCTAGATTTGTCGCTATGAAAAAGATTTTTAAGTCAGTGGAATTTTATTGCGTCGTAATGATGCTGCTCTGTTTTGGTTTACTTTGCTATGGGCAAGTCCGTATTGACAATGTAGTCTTGCATCGTGGCGATGAGCATTCGCCGATTGAGCTTCCGCTTTCGGAGCGTATAGAAGTCGATGAGTCTTTTAGCGTAGGTTTTAGAGTTCTGAATCCGCTGAGTGTACCATACGATTTGAACATTGTTCCGGATGACTGTGCGGAGATGGTTGTTGTGAATGGTACGAATGTTTCGTTAGAGAATTATTCTGGTAAATGCGACTTTAGCAAGGGCTTCTGGATGGATGATTCGGTGATGTCGCCGCATCGCGTGGGGGCGGAAACGTATTACGAAGTTCACTTGATAAATAAGGGTGGAATTGGTGGCATAAATGTTTTTCCGAAGGGCCATGGCATTTTACTTTTCTTGCTGAAATTTCTGCTTGCACTTAGTATTGGACTGCTTGTGGCTTGCATCGCGCGAAGGTTCAGGTTGAACGTGTTTCTGTGCGTTTGCGTCGTTGTGGGGACTTTGTTGCGGTTCGCTATTTTTGATGCGTTTCCTTATACGAAATTTTCGATGGATGTAGAAGGACACTTGGCGTATGTACAGCACATTGCCGATAATCATTCGATTCCCGCAGATGATGAATGCTGGAGCTGCTACCATCCGCCGGTTTACTATGTGAGTGCCGTCGCCCCGTTTTTGCTGAGCCGCTGGATGGGCTATCTATCCAGCTCCGGGATGCAGGCGTATAGCCTTCTGCTTTCGATTCTCGTTTTGCTGTGGGGAATGTTTTTGTTGCAGGGGATTGTGTCGGTGGCGCCGTTGCAGATAGCTGCGATTCTTTGGACTGTCTGGCCGACACTACTTCTTGTGGCTCCGCGAATAGGTAACGATCAGCTTTTTTACGCGTTGCATGTTCTTTGTCTTTTGTCTGGTGCGAATTACGTAAAATGCGGCAAGGGAAAATTTCTTGTTGTTTCTGTTGTCGCTGCGGGGCTTGCTGCTTGGACGAAATCTACTGGGCTTGTTTCTGTGGGGTTGGCTGTTTTGTTTGCGCTGCTTGGTTTTGTAAAGCCGCACCAATGGCATGTGCCCGCAAAATCAGAAGTTGCTAGCTGGATTATGTTGCTGCTTGTTTTGTCTGGAATTGTCTTGGAAAAAGTTTTGGGCGATGGCGATTTAGTCGCTAATGCGCATAGCTTGAATTCTGGATTAAAAGTGAAAAGCGAGGCTCGGAATTTTCTGTATTTTGACATGAAAACTTTTTTGACGGAGCCTTATACAAATGGCTGGTCTGATCAATTTGGCCGCGAATATTTTTTCAATTTTGCATTCAAGTCGGCGCTGTTTGGTGAGTTTGAACTTTTGAAAAACGCTTTTGGAAAAACGTTGGCTTCTTTGATGAGTCTTTCGTTTCTTGGACTGTTGGTGATTGCTATTTGTGGGTGGTGGAAAAATAGGCTTACGGGGGTGCATTGGATTTTGCTTGCGCAGGGGGTTGCGTTCTTTGTTGCCTTGGCTTATCTGCGCTATCGGTATCCGTATGCTTGTAGCAATGATTTTCGTTACATTTTGCCTGTGCTTTTGAGTTTTGTGCCCTATGTTGGCTTGGGCGTTTTTACGGAGGATGCCTCGGTGAAATGGAAAGTCTTGGGGTGTGTTACTGTTGCTGTATTTGCAGTGTGCTCGGTGCTTTTGATGCTGAATGTTTAAACGTTGCTTTTGTTGTGACAAATGCCCTCACGAAAAAAGGTCCCGTCACAAACGTGATCGGAACCTTATTTTTTTTGCGCCGTAGGCGCCATTATTTATCTCAAAGCGAGCTTGCGAGCGCTCTCAATCCTCGAGCCTCGCTCCTCTTGCCTACTTCGACATTGCTTCGGTGTCGAGGGCGATGAGAAGTTCCTCGTTCGTTGCAACGACGATTGCCTTCGGAGTGCCGTCCTTGGTAATCACGTGGTCGCTTTCCTTGCCGCTCTTGAGGTTGCGTTCTTCATCCACCTGGTAGCCGAGCAGCTTGAGGTTGTCAAGTGCTTGCTTGCGGACGTAGAAGCTGTTTTCGCCGATGCCGCCGGTAAACACGATGGCGTCGATGCGCGGGAGGGCCATGGCGAGGCCGCCGATTTCGCGGGTCAGGCGGTAGCAGAACACGTCGAGGGCGATTTGGGCGCGCTTGTTGCCTTCGCTGGCGGCCTGGGTCAGCGTACGCATGTCGTTCGAAAGTCCGCTAAGGCCGAGGAGTCCGGATTCCTTGTTCACCAAGTGGTCGAGCTGGTCGATGGTGCCGTATTTCTCGCCGTACTTCTTCGCGATGTAGAAGAGGATGGCCGGGTCGAGGGAGCCGCTGCGGGTACCCATGATGAGGCCTTCGAGCGGTGTGAAGCCCATGGTGGTGTCGACGCACTGGCCGTTCAAAATGGCGGAGCAGCTGGAGCCGTTGCCGAGGTGGGCCGTGATGAGGCAGGTTTCTTCGGGCTTTTTGCCGAGAATCTTGCAGGCTTCGGCGGTCACGTAGCGGTGGCTTGTGCCGTGGGCGCCGTAACGGCGGAGGTGGTCTTCTTCGTAGAACTTGTACGGGATGCCGTAGAGGTATGCCTTTTCGGGCATCGTCTGGTGGAAGGCTGTGTCGAACACGGCGACTTGCGGAAGCTTCGGGAAGAACTTCGTGGCGCATTCCATGCCGGCGACGTGGGCGGGTTCATGGAGCGGGGCAAAGAGCGTGATGCTCTTGATGTAGTCGATGACTTCCTGCGTCACCTTTTCGCTTCTGATGTACTTGCCGCCATGCACGACGCGATGGCCGATGGCTTCGATGGTGTCGGTGAGCTTCTGTTCGTCGAGGAATGTCTTCACCTGGTTCACTGCTTCCACGTGGGTTGGGCAGTCGAAGTTGAAGTCAATCTTGCCTTCGGGACCCTTGGCCTTGGTGTGGCCGTTGACGCCGATGTTTTCAACGAGACCGCTTGCGAGGGCTTCCTGAGTTTTGGTGTCGATGACGGCGAACTTCACGGAGGAGCTGCCGCAGTTGAGAACGAGTACACGCATGTTGAACCTAATTGTTAAAGATTTATGTTTTGCTTAGACGTTAAAAAAATAAGAAAATTTCTACGGGAAATCGGGGAACTTGCATAGAACCGTATTGGAATGCGAAACAAATTTTGTGTGGTGAATCGCTGTTTGGAGTTGTGCGAGGCTCTCAAAAAAATTATTTTAGGGCCTATGCTTAAGAAAATTTTTGATTTTGATAACCGTGTTTCTGTTTGCTGGACGAATCGTCATTTTTCATCTCGTGTTGAAAAGCTTTTGAAGTTCTATGTGCGCCTGGGAGACGGCTATGGCTGGGCGCTATTCATTGCGTTTGTCGTCTGGAAAAAGGGCTGGGGCGTGCTGCTTAGCGCGCTGGATCATGCGCTTGCGGCCCTCGTGGTGAGCCTGATTGTCTATGAACTTGTGAAGTTGAATACGAAGCGTCCGCGTCCGTTTGCGGCGAATCCCGAAATCAAGGCGGAGGTGCCGCCGCTTGACAAGTACAGCTTTCCGTCGGGGCATACGATGAACAATCTCGCCGTTGCGTCGGCGGTGTTTTTCGTGGTGCCGCAGTATGGATGGGTGATGCTCCTGTTGCCGCTTACCTGGGGCCTTTTGCGCGTATACTATGGCGTGCATTGGTTTTCGGACGTGATTTGCGGCTTTATGCTTGGCATTCTGAGCTTTGCGATTGGCTATGGAATATGGCTCCTTGGAACGGGTGCGTTTGGCATGCCGTTCGCAGAAAAAATCCAGAGCCTCTTTGGACTTGCCTAAAGTTATTTTGTTCGAGAAAATGCCATGGAAGATTTTGTCAAGGCTGCCGATTTTTTTGCAAGTTTGAAGCCGACTGAAAAAGTTTATCTGCTGATTCGCCACGGGGAACGTCGCCACATTACGCCGCAGGATACCGATAACGGCGCCCATGTGGGGCTTACGGAAAAAGGCCGTGCACAGGCTTTTGCGCTTGGCGCCTTGTTCCCTGACGAGGGCGATGCAGTGTACTTCTCGAGCCCGGTGGGACGATGCATCGATACGGCGAAATGCATTGCCGAAGGGCGCGCGTCCGTGGGCGGCCCCGATGCGCGGATTTCGGGCGCAACCGAAGCCGCTGAAGTCAAAACCGCTGAACTGCTTGGGCATTTTTACGTCAAGAATTACGATGCCTATCTCGGCGTCTTGAACGATCAGTTTTATCAGAATATTTGCGCATGGATAGAAAGCGACAATCATCCTGCGTTCCATCCGCTGCATGAACGCGCAGAGGAATTTCTCCGGTTCATGAAGACGCATGGAACGGCGCGCTTCAACATCTTCTCGACGCATGACGCGTGGGTGGTACCGACCCTTGTGCATTTTTGCAAGCTCCACTTTACGCCAAGCTTTTGGATGAACTACCTCACCGGAATCGCCTTTGTCGTGGATGAAGATGGCCGCGAACGCATCGTAGCAATCACCGGGATGGACGACGGCTATTTGAGATTCTAAAAAATTCTAAAGCAGTCTGACTATTCCTAAAAAGGTTGGCATTTTTCTTCTGTTTTGACGAAAACAACCCCTTGTTTTATACGCTTTTTTATCAAAACAACTAGTTGTTTAATGAAAATTATGTATATTTAGAGATGTTGGCTACATTTTTGTTCAATTTCAAGGGAGACGACCATGAAACGCAAAGTCAACGAATTTTTGAAAAATTGGTTCATGGATGCAAAAAGAAAGCCTCTCATTGTACGGGGAGTGCGCCAAGTGGGCAAGACTTGGCTTGTTCGGAACCTAGCCTCTGAACTTCAACTTGATTTGATTGAAATCAACGCAGAAAAGGATTACGAACTTGTTGAACTGTTTCGAAGCGCGAATGTGAAGGAAAGTTTTCGACAGTTGGAAATTCTCTTAGGCAAAAAACTGGATGTATCCAAGACGCTGCTCTTTTTTGATGAAATTCAGGCGGCACCGTTTGTCATTCCCAACTTGAGATGGTTCTATGAAGATTTCCCGGAATTGGCGGTAATCGCTACCGGGTCCCTTCTGGATTTTGTGTTGGAAGACCATGATTTCAGTATGCCCGTTGGGCGTGTCAGTTACTGCCATGTAGAGCCGATGTCTTTTGTTGAGTTTCTCTGGGCGAATAGGGCAAATCTGTTGGCTGATGAAATGGCTAAGGCCGTAGATTCACATGAAATCGCTTCTGTGTTGCACAAAAAATTGAACAATCTCTTTTATGAATACATGGTGGTCGGAGGCTTGCCTGCCGTGGTGGATGCGTGGATTGAAAATCGCGACGACACGCAGCGTTACAATCTCCAAAGCGATATCATCCAAAATTACAGGGATGACTTCAACAAGTATCGCAAGCGCATAGATGTGGATCCACTCCGGCAAACCTGGCAAAGTGTTGCTGCGCAACTGGGGTCGCGATTCATGTATAGTCATGTCAACTCGTCTGTAAGACAACCTCAAATAAAGGAATGTCTAAAGCTTTTGTCGCTGGCAAAGTTGTGCACCAAGGTGAACCATACTGCCGCAAACGGGATTCCTCTTGGTGCGGAGATGAAAGAGGAAATTTTCAAGTGCGTCTTTGTTGACACGGGACTCGCTTTAAACACGCTTGGACTTCGGCCTGTAACTGAATCGAATTTCGAGGAAGCATTGTGGTCAAATAAAGGGGCGCTTGCCGAACAGGCTGTGGGCATGCTGATGAAAACCGGAATTTCCCCACAGAAGTCGGAACTTTTCTATTGGCAGCAGCTTGGTACAAGTAACGCCGAAATAGATTATCTGCTTCAGGATGGCGCAACCATCGTTCCCGTTGAGGTCAAGGCTGGCAAGAGCGGCTCCATGAAATCTTTGCATCAGTTTATGTACAGTAAAAAGTTGACACGAGCCATTCGCTTTGATTCTAACGCCCCTTCTGTCCAAGAGGTTTCCGTAAAAACGCAAAAGGGCGAATCGGTGAATTACACTCTTTATAGTTATCCCTTGTACATGGCCGAACTTGTCGTTTAGAAAGATTACTGAAGCCCTGCACGTCAGAGAAAAAAGCAAGGTTGCTGCATACAGATGATTGTTGAGCCTAAGAACGCTCACAGGAAAAAATTTCATTTTGTCACAAACTGACATGAAAATTGTTTTATCTTTGTATTGTCGATTTTTTCCATTCAAGGTTCATGTGAAAGCAGTGCTCAAACCATCTATGAAATGGCATCTGATTGGAAACAAGTACCGAGGTTAAGGAAACATAGAAATGAATCAGGCACTCGTAATTATCGACATTCAAAACGACATCACAAAGCACTACAGAGATATTGTAGATAAAATAAACGAAGCCATCGAGTGGGCGCAGGCTCAGGGATTGCATATCGTTTACATAAAGCATAACAACATCACGCAAGGGACACGCACATTTAAGCCGGGTACAAAAGGCGAAGAACTTGTACCGGAACTGAACGTGGTTTCTGACCATATTTTTGTAAAAACAAAAAGCAATGCACTTACCAGTGAAGCGTTTGCGGATTTTATCGCTGGGCATGGAATCTGCGAATTCAACATTACAGGAGCGGACGCGACCGCCTGCGTGAAATCCACTTGTTTCAATATGGCCAAGGCCGGTTATAAAGTCCACGTGATCTCGGATTGCGTGACCAGCTATGATTTAAAGAAGATTCCGGAAATGTTGGATTACTATGAAAAGAAAGGCTGCGAAGTAAAACCGCTTTCGGAATATAGAAAGTAAGAACATTTACAAGCGTTTCCGTTTTTTTTAATTCATACAAAGGATTTAGGAAACGGGGATTTACAATGAAAAAATTGGTTATATAAAGTCCACGAACAATACAAAAGGCTCCCCTTATAAAGGGGGCCTCTATTTTCTCAGTTTAAAGAAGTTTATTTGGTGACAGATTCCTTCAGCCTCTTGGTTGCTTCTGCAATCTTATCCTCGGGAATCCCCAGCGAGCGCATGACCTGAAGCACATCTGCGTTAATGTTGCTCGCTTGTCCTTAGTTGTTTCTCAACTTCTGCAATTTTATCCTCGGGAATTCCCAAGGTGCGCATGGTTTGAAGGCTCTTGGCTATGCCTTTTTCCAAGCCTTCTTCGCGGCCCTGCTCGATTCCAAGCTTACGCCCCTGCTCAAGACCCTTCTGGAGGCCTTCGTTGATGGCGTCGTCGATGCAACAGTCGATGTCGTACCTGGTGTACATAATGCTTGCCTGCCTTTCGAGGATTTCCTTGGGGGTCCTGCGGATGCGCAAACGTTCGTAAGCGTCGCGGATGGCGCCTGTGGCGTTGCTGGGAATTTCATCGCGGCTGCCGCAATTGTCGATGAAGTCCATCCATTCCCGTTCCCTTTCGGGAACATCCTTGGCGCCCTTCAACTTTGGCAGCTTGATGAAAATATAGTTCAATACATCGCTTACAGGCAAGGCGTCCTTGTTGCCGATGTCGCTCTTGCGGTAGATTGCCCAGGAATCGCGGTAGTCCTTGTTTCCGTCGGAGGCGTTCTCGCAAATCCAGATGCTGTAGACCTTGGGCATGCGGTAACGTTCCTGCAGGGAAAGCTCCCTGCGCCTCTTCTCCAGCGAGAGAAGTTCCTCGCGGTGGGCTTCGGCCGCCATTACCGCACCATACAGGACAACGCGGTCCTTGAAATGGGTATGGCCGAACTTCTGCATCTCTACATCAATGTACTTGCCCGTCCTAGTCTTGGCATGCACATCGACGCTGACGATGTCGTCGCTGGGGTAGATGACCGCCAGGTCGCGGTTGCGGTGTTCAACTTCGGTGATTGTATTTTCGCCTTCAAGGCGGAGTACCGCATTCAGAAAATCCATGAGGATTTCCTTGGATTCGAAAAGCCTGATGAAGGCTGTGTTTTCCTTTGCGGAAAGGAAGGTGGACCCGCGGAGAATCTCTGGAATTTCCTGCTCCGGAAGGTCGTGATTCAAAATGACGCCGAAATCGGCGCGTGATCCCGTGTTTGCCATGGGATGCCTCTTGAGTAAAATGTTGTACGTTATGGGGCCACATCCAAAATGTTGCTTTGATGTGGGTGCTCTACGTTACTTACTCAGGAAGCTCTTTCCCAGGGACCCTGCGGCGTCCTTCCTTCGGTGAAGTTGAAAGCGAAGTGCCGCGAGTAGCAAGCAGAGAGTTAATTGCCGCGCACGTATGCCGGATGAGAATGATTTGAATATAATAAAAAATCCCACTTGACGACGTACTGCCAATGTACGCTGCAAACTCACTATATTACGTACACTAGCTTGACAGAGCCTAATTCATCGATGCACCATTGAACAGTATAAAAGAGACCTTGTTGAATTTTGGTGCTTAGTCATAAAACATGGAAAACTATTGGTGAAGAGTCAAAACCGGAAAGACGATTTGCTGAAGGACTGATTTTTCGGCGTTGGAGAATTTTAACTGTGCCTTTCGCGGGCGGTAGGTTTGTCTTCGCGAAATAACACGCCTGTTTTTATAAATGTATTGCGTTTGTGTGTACAATTTTATATATTAGGACTATGGCAAAAACAGCAAATCTCTACGCGCGCATCGAGCCCGAAATAAAAGAAGAGGCCGAAAGTATTTTGGAAACTTTGGGTATTCCAGTTTCTAATGCAATCTGCATGTTCTACAAGCAAATAATATTGCAGCAGGGTCTGCCCTTCGATGTGAAGCTGCCAAGGCCTGCCGACGCCTCTAAAATGAATGCGGAAGAAATCAGCAAGGAATTGGATAAAGGCTATTCAGACTACCTTTCCGGCAAAGCAACACGAGCGGCTGCTTTCTTCTCTGATATCAAGGCGAAATACAAAGTATGAGTTTTCAGGTCGTTATTACGCAGGCTGCAAAACAGGATTTAAGCGACACCTTTGAATACAGGTCACCTCTAATAATTCATTTTCAGAAAATCACGTGTAACACATCGCGCTTGTTCAACAAGTTGCAAAAGCTGGGCCTCATCAATGATCAAGCAAGCTTGATCGCTGACTTCGGCCTTTGCTTTTGTCGTCACTCAAAAG
>JAZLIJ010000265.1:0-11567 GCA_045617325.1 Fibrobacter sp. | reverse complement strand
GGCAATGCGAATGCAAGCATTCGCGCTGCTCTCGCCTTACGCATTTGTGTTAATTGTTAATTGTTAATCCTACTTCACATCGTAGGCGGGAATCGGCATGCTTTCGCCCGCCTTCATCGCCTTGTCGAGAGCAGCAGACTTCACAGGATCCACCCACCAGTAAACCGGGATGGCGTCTTCGCGATTGAAGTTGTCGAGAACTTTTTCCGGCATGCCGTAGCGGTTCCAGTAGAGAATGCGATGGTGGTCGCACTGCCACATAAGCACGTAAGGCACGATTTCTGCAAGGCGGTTGTCCAAGGCCTTCAGGATTTCGTTGCGCTTCGCGAGGTCGAACTCAGTCTTCTGTAAGTCGATAAGGCTGTCGACAACGGCATCCTGCAAACCGGAGAGGTTGTTCGTGCCCTTCTGGAGTGCCGTTGCGGAATGCCAGCTCGCTTCCGGGTCGCGGAGGCGGCCAGCGCCCCAGTTCACCCAGTAGAGGTCAAAGTCGGCATCGTCCAAACGCTTGCGGAGCGTGCTCTGGCTCATCTGCTCAATGGTCGCGACAACACCCACTTTCTTCAAGTCTTCCTGGAAAAGCGTCAGGTGGCGCAAGTCTTCCTGGCTCGTGATGAAGTTGATGACGAACGGCTTGCCATCCTTTTCAAGCTGCCCCTGGGCATTCACCTTGTAGCCAGCATCTGCAAAAAGGGCGCGAGCACTGTCCGGGTTAAAGCTGTAGACAGGAGCTGTCGGATTCTGATTATTCTGCCACAAGTCCGGATAGTAGCTATTCAAGAGGAAGTACTGACCGTACATGTACTTTTCGTTCATCGCCTCGCGATTGAGAAGGAACGAAAGCGCCTTACGGACGCGAACATCCTGGAACTGCGGCTTACGTAAATTGATGGCCATGCCCTGGAAACCAATCGGTTCCTTGTTGAAGATGCGCTGCTTTACGGCCCAGCCTTTCTTCACCGCATCGAAGTCGGTCTGCTTCATCCAGATGCTGCTCGTGTAGATGGCGTAGGCATTGAAGTCCTGCTTCTTGAAAGCCTCCAGGGCCTTCGTCTGGTCGTTCATGAAGCGGTAACGAATCTTCTGGAAGTTGTACTTGCCGTGGTTCCAGTTCTTCTTGAAGCCCCACCAATCAGCGCGACGGGCGAGTTCCACATAGCGGTCCTCGCGGAAGGTCTTGATTTTATACGGTCCCGATACCACAGGAAATTCGTAGCGAATCTGGTTGAAGTCCTTGCCTTGCCAGGCATGCTTCGGAAAAGCGAGCATGCCTGCTGCTTCCCAGAAGTTACCCCAGTGGGATTCCTTCGCGGTCATGCGAATCGTAAGACTATCGACAATTTCCGGGCGGTCAAAGCGGCTAAGCCCCACCTTGAAAATCGGCGTCAGGTTCTTTTCATCCATGATGACGTCGTAGTAGAACTGCACGTCCTCGGCAGTCACAGGCTTACCGTCACTCCACTTGGCGCGGCTATCCACATGGAAGGTGAAGGTCTTTCCGTCCTCGGAGATGCTCCAACTGTCGGCAAGAATTCCCACTTCACGGTCTTCAGTACTATGGAGCGTCACTAGAGGCTCGAACATCATACCCATAAGTTCCGCGGAGAAGCTGTTGTAGTCCTCCCACATGTTGAAAGACTTCGGCATAGCGGAGCCCCACAATGTAATCGAACCGCAAGCGCGGGCATCCTTACCTGCCACCGGGTCGAACTCGCCCGTCGCAGAACTATCCACCGGAATGACCGGGCAATCCGCCTCGGATACTGGAGCGGAATTTTTACCCGCAGTAGACTTGGAATCGTTACAAGCAACTAATGCGAACGAAAGAATTAATGAACAATGAACAATAAACAATGAACAATTTTTTTTCATATTAAACTTCTTCTTTATATAAAAAAAAGATTAAAATTTTTTTGACTTTTTTCCTTCATTTATTTTTGAAGTCCTAATAATCGATGTTAGCAACCTCAATAATTCCTTACAATCTTTAAGCATTGATTCATAAATATTCTCATCAAGAAAATTACCCTTGTATAACAAATTTAACCAATACTCTGTTTCAGCACATTCCTTTAAAGATATTTGCATTTTAGCAATAAACTCTTTTCTGCTAATTGAATAAATTGACTCAACAACATTAGCCCCAACGCTTGTTCCACTGCGCAAAATTTGTTTAGACAATACAAATTCCGATTTATCAATTAGATGCTTATATAAACCAACAATTCTTAGCGCAAAAGCATCACTTTTCTCTTGTACAACATTATTCATTGTCAATCACACATTGCCCATTGTTAATTGTTAATCGTTCATTGTTCATTGTTCATTGTTAATTGTTAATTGTTAATTGTTAATCGTTCATTGTTAATTGTTAATTGTTAATTGCTACGGTAATCCCACGTGTCTTGCGGGTTTCTTGACTTTGACGGGTTCTGATTTTTCCTGTTCTGCATTTGCGGCTTCGGTCTTGAGCATTTCAAGCGACACGCGGGCGGCTTCCTGTTCGGCCTTCTTCTTGTTCGGGCCCATACCTCGACCATACGTCTTGCCGTTCACATGGACTTCCGTCGTGAACACCTTCTGGTGCTCCGGGCCGTCCTCGCCCACAACCACATACTCAGGCGCCGTGCGTAGTACTCCCTGCGCATATTCCAGCAAGGCGCTCTTGAAGTTCACGAAGTCCTCGGCAGAAATAATTTCCTGCACACGCGGGAAATGGAACCTATTCAATATGGCGCGGACTTCCTCCAACCCGCCATCGAGGTACACGGCACCAAGCACAGCCTCGTAAGCATCGGCAAGAATGCTCTCCTTGCCGCGACCGCCCATCTTAGCTTCGGACTTGCCGATTTTCACATACTCGCTCAGATTCCATTCCTTCGACGACTGCGCGCAGGCATGCCCCGATACAATGGCGCTCTTGCGCTTGGACAAATCCCCTTCAGGGTCGTCCGGGTACGTCCTGTAGAGGTACTCCGTAGTAAGCATGTTCAAGACGGAATCGCCCAGGAACTCCAGGCGCTCGTTGTTGCTCACGTACGGCAAGTCCTTGCCGGTCAAAAACGAACGATGCACCAAGGCGTGAGCCAAGAGTTCCGGATCGCGGAACCTGTACCCGAGCTTCGCCTCAAGCCCGTCCCCGGACTTCTGGCGAAACCAGAGATTCAAAAACTTGTGAAGTAAATTCTTTTCTTCCAAGGTATAACTCCCTGTTTTTAATATTCAACTTGTTGACTAAAAAATAAAACCCCGGCCATAAACCGGGGCATAAGCCTTAACACTCCGCTAAACGACTGTAAGCAAAGTTATTCAAGCGGCCTTACTTCTTTGCGTTTTCAAGGAAAGCGACAACGTCGGAAACCTTGAGGAACTTTTCGGCATCGGAATCCATGATTTCAACATCGAATTCGTCTTCGAGTGCCATAACCAGTTCAACGCGGTCCAAGGAATCAGCACCGAGGTCGTTACCGAATTCTGCTTCCGGCTTGACATCTTCGGCCTTGACTTCCAGCTTTGCAACGATCACTTCTGTGACCTTCTTGAAAATTTCTTCTTGAGTCATTGTATTCTCCATAGGAATTGTTTTGGTCAAATTTAGAAAATAATTTTAAGCATTCAACCCACCATCAACGCTAATTACTTGTCCCGTAATATACTTAGCGTCATCGGAGGCTAAAAAGGCAACCGTTTTTGCGACATCCTCAACCGCCCCCAAGCGTCCAAGAGGAATCTGCGACATGTAGCGTTTGCGCACCTCTTCACCAAGAGCGGCGGTCATGTCGGTATCGATGAATCCGGGCGCAACCGCATTCACGGTCACACCGCGCGAGGCAAATTCCATCGCATTCGACCTCGTAAGTCCGATGACTCCCGCCTTCGCAGCCGCATAATTCGCCTGCCCCGCCTGCGCACGAATAGCGTTGATGCTAGCAATATTCACAATGCGACCATAGCGCGAGACAAGCATGTTCTTCGCGACAGCGCGTGTGCAGAGGAATGTCGAGCGCAAGTCCGAGGCGATAACCTCGTCAAAAATCTCATCCTTCATGCGAAGCACAAGGCAGTCCCTGGTGATTCCGGCGTTGTTCACAAGAACGTCTACACCCCCAAGTGCAATCACAATTTCGCCAAAGACGCGCTGCACCTCGAGAGAATCGCTCACATCGCAAGCAAAGGAAAAAGCGCGAACGCCGAATTCTTCGGCAATAGAGGCGGCCTGGGCTTCGCAGCCGCCGCGCGACACCAGGGCGACATCCTCGCCGCGCCTCGCCAATTCTCGCGCACAAGCGAGGCCAATCCCTCTTGAGGCTCCCGTAACTATGCACGTTCTTGCCACCTTCAGGCTTCTCCTTTCCAAAAAAGACATCCAACTTGCAATGCACGTCCAACCAATTCAGCACCTTGTTTTACACACAAAGTAAGAATCTTGACATGTGTTTTTTACAAGATACAAAAAAGGACATGGCCATGCCACATCCTTCTTTGCGATAACAACTTTTGACAATCGTTAATTCGATTCGGCCTGAGTC
The DNA here is from genome assembly GCA_045617325.1 of Fibrobacter sp. Taxonomy (GTDB): domain Bacteria; phylum Fibrobacterota; class Fibrobacteria; order Fibrobacterales; family Fibrobacteraceae; genus Fibrobacter. The sequence goes on along the minus strand of JAZLIJ010000265.1, from coordinate 7,038 downwards.
TGCTCATCCTTGATTGCGGCAAGACGTTCGTTCACCTTCTTGGCGACGCCCGTTTCCGCATACTTGGCGGCGACTTCGATAGCCTTCTCGATAGCGAGAGCATCGGAACGACCGTGAGCGATGATACCCGTGCCGTTCAAGCCGAGCAGCAAGGCGCCACCCGTCGCGCGATAGTCCCACATTTCGGCAAAACGCTTGCCAGCCGGGGAATCAATGGTGCCGAACATAGCCTGGTGCATTTCAAAGAAACCTTCCACAAGCTTGAGCACGACGTTACCCGTAAAGCCAGAGCAAGCAACCACGTCGGCCTTGCCGAAAACGAGGTCTCTGCCTTCGATATTGCCAATAAAGTTTACCGGAGCAGACTTCAGGAGCTGGTGCGCTTCCTGAAGAACAGCCGGACCCTTGTGTTCTTCTTCGCCCATGTTCAAAAGGCCAACTTTCGGCTTATCGTAACCGAGGTAGGCTTCTGCGAATGCAGAACCCGCAACAGCGAAGTCCACAAGAGTGGAAGCACGTTCATCAACGTTAGCACCACCGTCAACGAGAACGATACGACGATCGAATGTAGGAAGTGCAACTCCGATAGGCGGACGGGAGAACTTCTCGCTAGACTTGCCAAGAATCATGAGGCAGCTTGCCATCATGGCACCGGAGTTACCGGCACTGACGGAAGCATCCACAAGGCCCTTCTTTTGCAAGGCGACGCAAGTCACCAAGCCGGAGCGCTGCTTTTTCTTGACCACCATCACAGGATGTTCATCCATTGCAACCAGGTCCGGAGCATCGACAACGGAAATTCCGTTGCCCGAGTAGCCGAGCTTTTCCAAGCCGGCCTTGACTTCGGCTTCAGGTCCGCAAAGAACCACGTGAATATCGGGATTTTTCTTGACTGCGTTTACGGCGCCTTCAAGACATACACTCGGGGCGTTATCGCCACCCATGGCATCCAGTGCTACTTTGATCACGGATCCTCCCAATGAATTAGGCTTCGGCACCCTTCATATCAACAACTTCCACACCGTTGTAGAAGCCGCAAACCGGGCACACGCGATGCGGGCGCTTGGTTGCACCGCAATGGTCGCAAGTAGCCATAGCCGGCACTTCCATCTTCCAGTGGGTGCGGCGCTTGTCACGACGAGCGGTCGAAGTTTTTCTCTTAGGTACTGCCATTTTTAACTCCTGTTTTCCATTTTGCTCTTGAGAGCTTTGAGTTTTTCCCAACGCGGATCCATTGTTCCAGAATCATCGTCGGATGTTTTGTTTGTTACAAAGATAAAATCTTCGTCAGGATTTTTCACGGGCGCTTGCGGTTCTTGTAGAATAACCAGCTGTCGGACGCACTCGGAAACATCCACGAAGAGCTGCCCCTGAGGAATTTTATAGGCGAAGACATCTACATCATCCTCGTCAAGTTCCTGTTGTGCAATTTGGATTCGCTCCACCTCGACTACCATTTCGGTCTCGAACGGACGGTCGAAGAGTTCCAAAGTGCGGGAGCAGGTCAGAGTTTGCACTCCGGAGATAGTACCCGTCACAAGCCACTTGCTATCGCCTTCGGGGCTAACCAGCACCTGAGCTACCAGATCGCCCTTTAGGTGCAGTTCGTCGAAGAGTTCGGGGTCGTCGGCATGGGACCAGACCAACCTGCGGTCTTCGGATTCAGTAAGTTTTTGTGCGATATCTATTCTCAAAGTGGCACAAATGTAGTAAAACGAGAAAAAGGGGTCAATATCTTGTGGACTAAATCAGCATCAAAAATGCACCCCGCATCGGCAAAAAGAGCCCCAAAACGCAAAAAAACGCTCCGCATAAGGCAGGGAACACAAATAAGCCGAGCTTGCCGGCAAAAAACGGCAACGACAAAATCCAGCAGTTTTCCCCAAGCGCCCGCCATATTGTAAATAAAAAATATACATACAAGCTATCACAATCCACCCAAATTATCCCATCAAAAGCCCCACTCCAAATCCACTTTCAAAAAAACCTTGTTACATTTGCCTTTGAAAATGTTTTTCGATGTATTCACATACGTAGCCATAGCGCTCCTTGCCGTATTCTGTATTTTCTATCTCATGCTGGAAATACGGTTCTACCGTGCGCTCGGGAACGTCCGCGAAGGGAACTCCGATGTGGAGCCATTCCCGAAGGTGAGCATCCTTATCGCGGCGAGGAACGAATCCGCAGGCATCCGCGCCACGCTAGATTCAGTGCTTTCGCAAAACTACGCAGGCAAGTGGGAAGTCTGGGTCGCCGACGACCGCTCCACGGACGACACGCCGAAAATCCTTGCCGAATACGCCAAGCGCTTCCCCGAGAAATTCCATGTTCTGACCATTGATTCCCTCCCAGAAGGAGTGAGCCCCAAGAAGCAGGCGATAAGCAAGATGATAGAAGCCTGCGATGGCGACATTCTCTGCCTCACGGATGCGGACTGCATCGTTCTCCCCACGTGGATTTCGGGAATCGTCAGGGAATTCGAACCCGGCATCGAGCTTGTCGCAGGGCATTCCTACATCCCGACTGTACCGGGAAAATCGCCGGTCATTATCTGCATGCAGGCGATAGAGACGCTTATCTACCGCGTCGCAGGGACCGCAGGACTCGCCATGCACCTCCCGCTCACAAGTACCGGCAATAACCTCGCCTACCGCAAGAACTTTTTCAAAAGCGTGAACGGCTTCGACAACGTCATCAAGATCCAGAGCGGCGACGACGACCTCCTGATGCAAAAACTCGCCGCGAACCGTCCCTGGGCCATGCGCTACTGTATCGCCCCCACCACGTTCGTCACCACAAGCGGCAAGGAAACGCTCAGGGAACTTTGGGAACAGCGCAAGCGCTGGGCATCCAAGACCATCTACTACACCCCGAAAATCGTCTTTGTATTGTCGATGGTATTCCTGTTTCTCGCGACCCTTTGCCTGACAGCGATTCTGTCGCCGTTCAGTTTCAAGATTTTCATCGCAACGCTCGCCGCCTTCATATTGAAAAGCGCAGGCGACCTGGTTTTAATTATACGCGGCCTGAAGATATTCCATCAGGAGCACCTCCTCAAATGGTGCATCCCCGTGGAATTCATTCACGCCCCCTTCACCGTCATGGCCGTCCTGTTCGGCCTATTCGGCAGATTCAAGTGGAAGTAACATGGCAACAAGAACTAAGGCCCCAGAAAAAACTTTAATCATCGCAGAAAAGCCTAGCGTAGCAGCAGACCTTGTCAAAGTTCTCGGCGTAAAGAATTTCAAGAAAGAAACCGCCTTCTACGAAAGCGATACGACCATCGTCAGTCATGCGATTGGTCACCTGGTAGGTATCGCCGATCCCAAGGACATTGACGAAAGGTACAAGGCCTGGGACATGAAGACGCTACCCATGCTCCCGGAAAAATTTCCACTTGTGGCGCTTCCAACGACCAAGGCCCATCTCAGTGCGCTCGGCAAGCTCATCAAGCGCAAGGAAGTGACGACCATCATAAACGCATGCGATGCGGGCCGCGAAGGTGAACTGATCTTCTACTACATCGTGGACTACATCCTCAAGGGGAACTTCAAGGGAAAGACCTTCAAGCGCCTGTGGATGCAGAGCATGACTCCCACCGCCATCAAGGAAGCCTTCGAGCATCTCCGCACCGAAGAGGACATGGTGAACCTGAGAAATGCCGCCCTCTGCCGCAGTGAAGCGGACTGGCTTGTCGGCATGAACGGAAGCCGAGGCCTCACCGCCTACAACAGTTCCATGGGCGGATTCCAGATTACACCGTGCGGACGCGTCCAGACGCCGACACTCGCCATTATCGTAAAACGCGAGGAAGAACGCCAGCGATTCATTCCGAAAAAGTTCTGGAGCATCACCGCCGACTTTGATAACGATGGAGCCTCCTACCAGGGCAAATGGTTCGAGGGGGAAGGCAAGGACCGCCAAAAGCAGACCTTCGACGAAGAAAAGGCGAAGGAAATTATCGCAAAATGCAAGGGCAAGACGGGAACCATCGAGGAGACCACCGCCCCGAGCCTGCAAAAGTGCGGACAGCTCTACGACCTCACCACACTCCAGCGCGAGGCGAACAACCGCTTCGGCTTCAGTGCCAAGACAACGCTTTCCATTGCGCAAAGCCTCTACGAACACTACAAGGCGACGACCTACCCGCGTACCGACAGCCGCTGTCTCCCGGAAGACTACATCACGCCGGTCAAGGCTACCATGGGTAAAATTTCCGGACCACTGCAAAAGTTCGCGCACCAGGTTCTCGACAACAACTGGGTAAAGAAGACTCCGAAGGTCTTCGACAACTCGAAAATTTCGGACCACTTCGCCATCATCCCGACAGGCATCGTCCCCACGGGCCTTTCCGAAGCCGAGGAAAAAATTTACACGATGATTTGTCAACGATTCATCGCCGTATTCTTCCCGCCGGCACAGTACCTGAACACGACGCGCGTAACGACAGTCGAAAGCGAAAAGTTCATCACCGAAGGAAAGATTCTCGTCGACCCGGGATTCAAGGCCGTCTACGGAAAAGACAGCGACGAGGAATCCAACATTCCAAAACTCAACGGCAACAAGGCGAAAACCGTTTCAATTGAAGCCCAGGAAGACTTCACCAAGCCGCCCGCCCACTACACCGAAAGCACGCTCCTTTCCATGATGGAAAGCGCAGGCAAGCTCGTCGAAGATGACGAACTCCGCGATGCGATGAAGGAACGCGGCCTCGGGACTCCGGCGACACGCGCAGCCATCATCGAAAAACTCGTGAGCGACAAGTACATCGTCCGCGACGGAAAGGAGATGATTCCAACGGCGAAGGCGTTCGACCTCATCAAGGTGCTCTCCGCAATGAACTGCGAAGCTCTCACGAGCCCGGAACTCACCGGCGAATGGGAATACAAGATGGACCTCATCTCCAAGGGCCGCGAATCCCGCGCAGAGTTCATGAACGGCATCGTCGAGATGACGAAGACCATGGTGAAGAACATCAAGGGGTTCAAGGAGGACGACACCGAAGGGGAGGCAAGCTTCAGCCCCGTAAACGGCAAGAAGGTTTTCGAGACCGTGAGCCGCTACCGCACAGAGGACGGCATCGTCATCCGCAAGATTATCGGCGGCAAGCATCTCACCGAAGAAGAAATCGTCGAACTTTTGACCAAGCGCAAAATCGGACCGCTCACCGGATTCCGCAGCAAGAAGGGCGCCGAATTCTCGGCAGTCCTCACCATCAACAGCGAAAACAAGATTGAATTTGTCTTTGATGAAAAACCCGAAGAAATCGAGCTCGGCGAAATCATCGGCAAGTCCCCCGTTGACGGCTCTAACGTCTACGAGACACTCACCGGCTACGTCTCCGACAGCTACGTCAAGAAGGAGCCGAGCGGCATCTCGCTTCCGAAAATTCTCCTCGGCAAGGAAATTCCGAAGGAAGACATCCAGAAGCTTCTCGCCGGCGAAAAGACCTCGCTCATCAAGGGTTTCCGCAGCAACAAGACGCACCGCCTCTTCGACGCGTTCCTCACGCTCAACAAAGGCAAGCTGAAGTTCGAGTTCCCGCCACGCGAATTCAAGCCAAGACGCTTTGCAAAGAAAACTACCTCCAAGGAATAACAGAAACAATCGCTGCACCTATGAAAAAACTGAACCTGTTCATCGTCCTATTCACCTTGTTTACAAGTTCAGTTTTTGCACATGCACACACAAGCGACAAAGCGACAGCCCCTAGGCAAAACACATCGGCCCCTTCCGAAGAAAATTCCTACCATCTTCCAGCAAAGCTTCTCCCTTTGTGGAATTCGCTCACGCCTCGTCAAAAAGTGGCACAGATGGTAATGGTCTATATGTCCCCCGTTGATTACGCACTTGAAAACGAATTTGGCGGTCTTCTCGTAATGAAACCACACCTGAAAGACCCGGAAATATTCAAGCGAAGAGTAGATTCACTCAAAGCGAACATGACCATAACCCCACTTATAGCGCTGGACCAGGAAGGCGGACGCGTCAATCGCATGAGTGTCTTGTCCCCAAAGTGGGAAAGGACGCCTAGTGCAAAAGAAATGCGCCGTATGCACGAGACACAGATTTTTGAAACCGCGAAGGCCATCGGAAAAACCATGCAGGATTACGGCATCAACGTGAATCTCGCCCCAGTCCTCGACCCCGCCATCGACAGTCACGGCAAGCCCTCGTTCATGGAGGAATCCAACCGATCCTGGGGCAAGGACACATCCAATGCAAACAAGGTACGCGCCTTCGTCAAGGGAATGAAAGCGAATGGAATCGCTTGCGCATCAAAGCACTTTCCCGGCTACGACAGTTGGACAAACAGCGATACCCAAATCGCAGTGAGCGTCACCCCGAAAAATGGAATTGCAAAGAACATTCTCTTTTTCAAGACACTAGCAAGGGACATTCCTATCACCATGATGTCAAGCGTCCAGTTCACGCGCATTTCCCGCCGACCAGCCGTTTTTGACAAAAAAATCGTAGCGCAAGCCCGTAAAACGTCCCCAGAATCAGTCATTCTCACCGACGACCTCTGGGGAACGTCACTTCGCGCCTGGATTAGTGGAGCAAAGCGAGTCAAGCACAAGAATTATCCGAAGAAAGATTACACGAAACTCATCCACACAGCTCTTGACGCCGGCAACGACATGTTCATGATAACGTACCCAGCCAAGGCGGTAGAACTCATCGACTACTTAACCAACCTCTGCGCCAAGAATCCCAAATACCTAAAGCGCATAGAAACTTCTGCCGCACGTATTTTGAAAATGAAATACAAAACGGGAATCCTTACAATTAACAATTAACACAAATGCGTAGGGCGAGAGCAGCGCGAATGCTTGCATTCGCATTGCCGAGCCAAGCATTTGGCATAGGAACGAAGTGACTATGCAATTAACACAAATGCGTAGGGCGAGTGAAGCGACCGTGGTGGACGCTTTCAGCGTCCATGGCTTCGCTCACAAATAATCGTAAACAAGTTTACGATTGCTTGATTCGCTTGCGCATTGTTGCACGGACACCTGTCCTCGCGCCTGTCCTCGC
>JAZLIJ010000264.1:0-12738 GCA_045617325.1 Fibrobacter sp. | reverse complement strand
GTATTTAACGATTTGGCTGGTGGATTTCATCTTTGTTTTTGAAATTAGGTGCGCGTTTTGGTGGTTCTCGTGCATTTGACACCAGCCAAAAAGCGAAATTTAACGATTTGGCTGGTGGATTTCATCTTTGCTTTTGAAATTAGGTGCGCGTTTTGGTGGTTCTCGTGCATTTGACACCAGCCAAAAAGCGGTATTTAACGATTTGGCTGGTGGATTTCATCTTTGTTTTTGAAATTAGGTGCGCGTTTTGGTGGTTCTCGTGCATTTGACACCAGCCAAAAAGCGAAATCTTATAGGAGCTCATTTTGAACCCGAGGAAAACATTTTTCATCCTCTATTGGAGGAATCCATGTACACAGGAATGTTATACATTGAGCAGGCAAGATTACTTGCAAAGCATATTCGTGGTGATATTGATTTTTATCCATCATATCTTTGGAGGTGACCATGCTCGTTCTTGTGACTTACGATGTTAGTACGGAAACCGCGGCCGGAAGAAGGCGTTTAAACTAGGTTGCCAAAGCATGCAAGGATTTCGCATCTTATAGGGGCTCATTTTGAACCCGAGGAAAACTGAAAGGAGTTACTAAACGGTGAGTCCTTGTTTTTCAAATTCCTTTTGCAATTTTCTCATTTCGGCAAAAGCTTTTCTTACATGTTCAGGAGTGTTGTCTTTGAGCGAACAGTCCAAAAAACATTCTGCATCATGATTTGACCAATCATAACACAACTCGAAAAGTTCTTCATAATCCATGTTTTCGATGCTTTTCATATTCAACCTCTCCCTCTAATATACCTCTTTCCCAAAGGAAATGCATCTTACAGTGGCTCTTTTTGAACCCGGGGAAAACGTAACCGGTCCAGAGCGAGTTTTCAAGGTTTTCGACTTAAACCAGCTCGCATAACTTCACGTATAAAGAATCAAAAAAAGGGGCCAAATAGTCCTGTATCGACAAAATTAAAATTTAATTTGTAAAAAGAGGCGATTATGGACTAGCCCCGTTTTTAGCGGTCCAATTACAAACAAATAACCATGTAGGGCGGAATACATACGGTTCCGTCATCACGGACGCTTAGGTTCCTGGGGTGGACTATGTAGGCAGCCTTTATTCGTTTCTTGAATTTTTTCTCGAAAGCCTCCGATGACGATGTCGTATAATTCTTGGAAGACTTGACCTCGATGGGTATAAACCTTGCACCAACGGAATCGGATTCGCTGATCATGAAGTCAATTTCGATATCGTTCCTGTGTTTTTCCTGGTTGAAATGGGTGTAGAAAAATAGCCTGTGCCCCTGCGAAACCAGCATCTGCGCGATGGCGTTTTCAAACAGCATGCCCTTGTTTATTGCAAACTTGTCGTTCATGATTTCCTTGTAAAGGGACTCCTTGGAAATCTGTTTTTCTCCAAAGGCCATGGAAAACAGCAGGCCAGTATCTCCCATGTAGCACTTTACCGCGGAATTGTCGGAATTTAGTCCGAAGCCTACATTCGAATCGGAGCACTTGAAGCAATTGTTTGCAATCATGGAGTTCGAAAGCCACAGGAACGTGTTTTCGTAACTGTTCTCGTCGTTAATCCCTCCGGCGATTTTGGAAAACACCACGCGCTTCTCGTGCTTGGACAAAAAAGCCGGAATCTGTTCGAAAGTCGAAAGAACTTTGCCCTTGTACGCACCCTTGATTTTTTGAACATCCTTCTTGTAAAGTTCAATGATTTTCCGTTTTTCCTTGTCACTGAAGTCGAAACTGTAGGTATTCTCCAAAAAGGCTACGATGGATTGCGGCATGCCTCCAAGCAGGATATATTGTTTGAACAGCCGCATACATTCCTTGTGAAGGGCATCGTCCACCGCCGCCCGCGCCACAAAGCCACTGCGGATAAAATCGCAGATGTTGGGCTTACCGACGGCCCAGCAAAACTCCTCGAAATCCATGGGGTACATTTGGATGGATGTTTCCTCAGAAGGAATCGTGATGTCCTTGACGTTCTCGTAAATGGAAATCAGGGAGCCGGTCTCGATGTAGTCAAAACGGCCGTCCTTCACGAGTTTTTTTATGGACTGCCTGGCCTTCGGGAACCTTTGGACTTCATCAAAAATGATAAGAGTTTCCCTTGGGTAAAGGTTCACCCCGTATGTGTAGGAAAGCGTATTGAAGAATGCAGAAAGGTCGCCCATCTTGTCGAAGGCGTTCAGTACGGACTTTTCGCAGTCATTGAAATCGATTAGGATATAGGAACGGTATTCGTTTCATGCAAATTCTTCGACGATTGTACTTTTTCCGATGCGACGCGCGCCTTCTATTAGAAGGGCGTCCTTGCCCTTGGAATTTTCCTTCCAGTCCAGGAGTCTTTGGTAAATTTTGCGTTTGAATGTTATCATGGATAGAGTCCCTTAATCCAAAATATAAACAACCTTAGTAAAAAAACGCAAGGTATTTTCCGCTAAAATTACAGCAAAAACGCAAAGTAACTATTAAGAGAAAATGGATAAAAACGCAAAATATATTTCAGGCTTTCTGAAAAAGGGTGACACTTTTTGGGTATTTTTACTGACCGCGTTACAGCAAATCGGGATCGATTGTCGGTTCGTGGCCGAGGGCTACGAATTCCTCGGCGGAGATTCCTTTGCGGCGGGCGGCTTTCATCTGCTTGATGAGTTTGCGTTCGGCGGCTTTCGCCCTGCGCTGGGCGGCGGTCGCTTCCTTTTCGGCCTTGCGTTCGGCGCGGGTCTTGCGCACTTTCACGGGGCAAGCCTCATCGGGGGTAATGGCGAGCGGATTATCTTCATCGTAATCCACGTATTCATCGTATTCCTCTTCCTCGTCGTCAAAGCGGATTTGTGCATCGAATTCGTGGAAGCTTTCTTCTTCGTCAAAGACAGGAGCCTCGGCGGGGCATTCCTTCTTCAGGAGTTTCAAAACGTCTTCGAAGGGCTTTTCGAGCGGCACCTTGAACTTCACGAGTTTGCCGGTACGCGGATGGATGAGTTCGATTTTCACGGCCTGCAAGAGCTGCGCCGGGGCGATATCCAGGACACGTGTTGCGATATCTTTCATCAAAGGCGGCACGCGGCTGAGAGATTCGTCGCGACCGTCGTAAAGCGGGTCACCAACGACCGGGTGGCCGGAATAGCGGGTATGTACGCGAATCTGGTGTGTACGGCCTGACTCCAGCTGCAGTTCCAAAAGCGTTGCAATGGAGAAGAACTTCTTTGCGACAAAATGCGTGCGGCTTTCCTTGCCGCCCTTCACCACGGCCATTTTGAGGCGGTTCTTGGGGTTGCGACCAATAGGCGCATCGATGCAGCCTTCCAAGTCACGCGGGCAGCCCCACACGAGCGCATTGTAGGTGCGGTGGAGCGTGCGCGTTTCCAGCTGGTGAGCCAGGTGCCTATGGGCGGCATCGTTTTTCGCAACCACCATGAGCCCCGGCGTATCCTTATCGAGGCGATGCACAATGCCCGGGCGAAGCGGCCCGTTCACCGTCGAAAGATTTTCCTTGAAATGGTAAAGGAGGCCAGCGGCAAGTGTTCCCTTGCTTACGCCGTTACCCGGATGCACCACCAGGTTGCGCGGCTTGTTGATGACCACGATATCTTCGTCTTCGTAGACGATGTCGAGCAGAATGTTTTCGGGTTCAAGCGTCGAGGCTTCCTTCTGCGGAATTTTTTCCACGACCACGACCATGCCCGTCTCCACGCGGAGATTCTTGGAAGCGGTAGCGCCGCCCACCTTCACCTCGCCCGCAGCAATCAACTTCTGCACATCAGTGCGAGAAACATTTTCCATGACGCTTGTCAAAAACTTGTCAATGCGTTCACCATTCTTTTGTTCGTCTACGATATAGTTCATATTTAGTGGTTGGTGGTTAGTGGTTGGTGGTTAGGATTTGTAGTTGGAAAAGTTTTTTATGGTCATGGCAAAGCCGCCATTATTCTCACTGCTTACTAATCTCTGCATACTAATCACTTGTCTGTGGTTGGTGGTTTGAAATAGTTATGAATTATGAGTTATTAGTTATGAGATATTTTCCTCTAGTAATTCATAATTTGTAATCAGTGGCTAAGTTCTAGGGTCAAGGATAAGGTAATGAAAAATGAAGTGTGAAATGTGAAAAAAGTTATTTATCGCGCCTTCGGCGCACATTTTCGATCGGTCGCACCGCCATCATTTTCATCCTTCATCCTTCATTGTTAATTGTTCATTGCACAGTCGCTTCGCTCTTGTGCCAACAGCACGCAAGGTTATGAAGCAGCAAAATGCTTGCATTTTGATATTTCATAACCGCAGCTGCGAACGCCGTAGGCGTTCAATGCCGGCCTCGATCATGTCCGTGCAAGCACGGCCGCGACACTCGACCTACGCATTTGTGTTCATTGTTAATTGTTCATTGTTCATTGTTCATTGTTCATTTTTCAATTGTTCCTTTTCTTCCTTCATTTGCTGGTGAAGTTTTTTGAGAATCACAGGTGAAAGAATCACGAGGGCGACACCTACGGTCACGAAGGAATCGGCCACGTTGAACGTCGGAAAACGCTGCATGATGAAATCAGGGAAATCGCAGTCGATAAAATCCACAACCATCTGCAAGCGCATGCGGTCGATGAAGTTACCGATAGCGCCGCCGATAATCATCACCACGCCCAAACGGGAAACATAGTCACGCTTGTCGATGCTCCTGTAAAACCACAAAAGCACGCCGGCAGCAACAATTGAAATGAGCAGATAGAACACCCAAGGCGGCAAAAACGGCATCAAGTCCTGCGGACGGCTACTGAAAGCGGCGCCCCTGTTGAACACCAGCTGAAAGCGCACGAGTTCGCCAATCACGTGGATGGACTCATGGTTCTGCGCACCAGTCTCGTTGGTAAAACGCGCAAGCGCCCACAACTTCGTCAGCTGGTCCGCAACAATGCTGAATACAATAAGTCCTAGATGAAAAGGCAGCTTGTTAAAAAATTTATCAGAGTTCATTAGTAGGTTCAAGGTAGTAGGTTATACGATTTACAGCAAGAAAAGCCAATTCCAATCAACAGAAAAACTATTCATTGTTAATTGCCCCCTTCGGGGCAAAATGCTAGGCTCGGCAATGCGAATGCAAGCATTCGCGCCGCTCTCGCCTTACGCATTTGTGTTCATTGCATAGTCACTTCGTTCCTATGCCAAATGCTAGGCTCGGTCATGTCCGTGCAAGCACGGCCGCGACTCTCGCCTTACGCATTTGTGTTCATTGCATAGTCGCTGCGCTCCTATGCCAAATGCTAGGCTCGGAAATGTCCAAGCAAGCTTGGCCGCTTCACTCGCCCTACGCATTTGTGTTCATTGTTCATTGTTCATTGTTCATTGTTAATTGTTAATTGTCAATTGTCAATTGCCTCTTATTCTCTTAAATTCGTTATCAATCCACGTATTGGAACAACTATGTACCATCGTGCTTCTTATAATCCGCTTCACAGTGTCACGAGTAATTTTCACTTTCTTTTCCGATGTAAATACAGAGACCCCGTTGCCAATCAAGCTTAAATTTTCAGCAGCCATGAGCAGCGGCCACAGGCAGAATAACCTTGTACGCATGTTCATCCGCGGAAGAAGTTTTGTGTAGGCTACGGCATCTTCAAGATGCTTCCAGGCCTTTTTAACAAGTTCCTCAAGAACGGCACCGCACTTTTGCGGATCGGCATTTTTCTGAAACAGTTCACTAGAATGTTCGAACCCATGGCGTCTGCAAATTTCTTCGGGAATAAAGCAGACCTTGCGCTCGGAATCCTCGACGCAGTCCTTCACGATATTCGTCACCTGGAGCGCCAGTCCGAAACTCACATCCAGCTTCGCCAATTCTTCTTCGCACTTGCTTCCGATGAGTTTGGAGTCCGCAGCGAAAAGCTTCGTCAAAAGCTTCCCCACAATTCCTGCCACATAGTAGCAGTATTCGTCCAAATCCCCGACAGATTCCAGCGTGAACCACCCCGCAGAGAGGGCCGCCTCCTGACGAAGCGAAAACTTAGCCATGCCGCCACACATTTCAATAACGACATCACGAATCGGATCAATAAACGATTCCGGCAACGTACGCAACAACGGCACAACAACCTGGGAATGGCAGCACAAATCTAGGCTCGGATCATCAGACACATGCCACGCCTTAGGCAGCGATCGGTCAAAAGCCCGAACCTTAGCCATCGTCAAATCTTCTTCCTTGAAAATATTCGCTAATAATCCAAGGACCCGTTCCTTCTCATGCGCCTCCATCTGAGGGTCATCTTCAATGGTATCCGCCATCCTCAAGTAAAGGTACGCAAGAAGAATGCCTTTATGCAAATCGCCCCTTAACACATTGATATTCAGGGCAAACGTCCTAGAGACCTGAAGAAGACGTTCTTCAGCATATTTCCAAGCATCTTTCAAATCACTCTTATCGCTCATAAACAGTCTCCGCATAGATATCGGGAGGAAGTTTCTTTGAACTCGCCATGGCCTTCAGGTACTTCCAAAAACGACCATGATTCTCCGCATTGCGAAGTTTACGTCCAAAACTCCAGGTAGTACGATTATGTAAATCCTCTTCGTTTCTCAAAATGCCACTTTTATCAGTCCTGTAACGGACGCGGCAATATTCCAGATAATACGCAGACTGGAACATGTAAGCCAATTTTGAATTTTGGGATTTCTTCATGATGAGAACAAGCCAAATAAACGGCACGGCAGAAACAAATCCTAAAATGGCCGGAGTCATAAACATATCCAAAAGCCACACCACTGTTACCGAGGATGTCAGTACCGTCAACAAAACAAGGACGATATTTCCAAAACGCAATCTTTTAAACAGAGACGAATTACTTGCAAACGGTTCTGGCACATACGCCCATTTTTTTCGCAGTTTCATCTGCTGTTTCAAATAGAGCGGATACGATACGCACTTAAACCAAAAAAACAAGCCAAGCCAACAAATAATAGGCACCCAAAAAATGTATTTCCAGTATACAAGTAACTCCATACCCTCAAATTTAGCAAAAAAGACAAATCCAAATAAGCGCAAACAGACTATTTGCAATTCTTCGCGGCTTTTACGAAAACAAAACTTTACAAACATTCGTATTTTTTTCTATCTTTAAGCACCACTTATCAACAAATACTTAAAATTTTCTATCTTTTCAGTCCCAAAATGTTGATAGAATCGTTGGATCGAACAAACAAGGATTGAGTTATGCAGGTCGAATGGGAAAGATGTTTGAACTACCTCCGCGGGATGCTGTCCGATACCGTCTACAAGACGTATTTTGCACAAACCAAGTTGGCAAGCCAAACAACCGGTCATGCAGTCATTTCCACCCCACCGGGACTGGACACAAAAGTCTATTCTGCGTATAAGGAACTGATCCGCCTCAGCTGGAAGGAAGTCACACACGACGAGACTCCGGTGGAGTTCGAATTCCAACCGCAAGATGTTTTTGCGCAGACCGCACCCGCAACATCCGGTGACCGTTCCTTCAAGGAATTTGTGAAGCCGAGTGTTCCCCTTTCCGGCAGTTTCCGCTTTGAGAATTTCGTGCCTGGCGACAAGGCTCAGCTCGCATTCAACGCAGCCCTTGCTGTCGCTCGCAACCCGGATGGAACCCAGTACAATCCGCTATTCATCTATGGTTCCTCGGGACTTGGCAAGACGCATCTTTTGCAAGCCATCGGCAACTACATTCTTGAAGAAGACCCGTCAAAACACGTTGTCTACCTCACTTCCGAAGATTTTTCGCAGCAGTACATGAAGTGCCTGCAGGAAAAGCGCATTACGGAAATGTCAGACTTCTACCGCAACGAAGTTGACATTCTCCTCATCGACGACATCCAGAACTGGACAGGCAAATACGAGACACAGAACGAGTTTTTCCTGATTTTCAACGCACTGCACCAGGCAGGAAAGCAGATTGTGCTTACCTCCGATGCTCCGGCAGCCGAAGTCAAGAACCTCTCCGACCGCCTCGTGAGCCGCTTCTCCTGGGGTCTTACCGTAGACATCCAGCCGCCTGACGTGGAAACGCGCGAAGCCATCTTGCACAAGAAGGCCGAAGAGCGTCACCTCGAAATCAGCGACGAAGTCATCCGCTACCTCGCGGAAAACATCGCAAGCAACGTCCGCTGCCTCGAAAGCGCCATCATCAAGCTCACGCTCCAGTCGAGCCTCATGAGCCACGATATCGACATGAACATCGCGCAGAAGGTCGTCACGGAAATCGCCCCGACGCTTCGCCGTCGCGTAAGCCTCGACGCAGTGCTCCATGCGGTATCGCAACATTACGAAGTGCCCGAGACAAAACTCATCGAGCCGGGCCGCGGCACCAAGGAAATTTCAAAGGCAAGACAGGTCGCGATGTTCCTCATGCGCGAACTCTCCCCCATCAGCCTCCAGAGCATCGGCTCGAGATTCGGCGGCAAGGACCATTCCACGGTCGTTCACGCCATCAAGAGCATCAAGAAGGAAATGGAAACGGACGCAAGTTTCGCCCGTCTCATCGAAAGCCTCAAGAATTCTATACACGATTAGTTTTGCACTTCGCGCGGGTATGCGCAGGGGTCGCGTGGGTTATGCAGAAGCGAGATGCTTTTAATATGCAAAAGAATATGCAAGGGAGCATCTAAATTTCGTCCAATTCACCCATAAATACGGATAAAACAACGATTTTCGTTCAAATTACCCGTATTTTTTTGCGCTCACCCTAAATTATACACAAATTAAAAGTACCTAATTAGGCAAAAATACGGATAAATCCAACATTTTTTAAGTTTTATTCATAATTTTTCCACCACTCGCCCTACGCATTTGTGTTCATTGCCCCTTCGGGGCCAAATGCTGGTCTCGATCATCCCCGTCATCCCCGTCATCCCCGTCAAGCGAGGACAGGCGCGAGGACAGGCGCGAGGACAGGTGTCCAAGCAGCAATGCGCAAGCGAATCAAGCAATCATAAACTCGTTTATGATTATTTGTGAGCGCAGCCATGGACGCTGAAAGCGTCCACCTTGGCCGCTTCACTCGCCTTATGCATTTGTGTTCATTGTTAATTGTTTTTCTATCTTTATTCCACAAATCCCAAAAGAGGAAAACCTATGAGTTTCAATAATGATGACGACAACCGTCGCGGTTTTGGCAACGATCGCAGGCGCAGTTTTGGACGCAGCGCACGCCCCAACTTTGACGAAGGACGCTTCAATCGCGAACATCCGGACGACGAATCCCAGGGCGAAGTAAGAAAGCCCACCTTCCGTCCGCGTTTCGAAAACAACCGCAACTTTAGCGACCGTGGCGAAAGAAGCTTCGGTGAACGCAGAAGTTTCTCCGGCGAACGCCGTTTCAACAACGAAAGAAGTTTTGGCGAAAGAAGTTTTGGCGATCGCGGTGACCGCAACTTCGGCGACAGACCCGCCGAAAGGAACTTCGCCGAGCGCGACTTCAACCACAAATTCGGCGACCGCCGCCCGCGCCCCGAAAACATCGTGACCGCCATGGGCGATGCAGATGCAGCCCCACAAGTCGCCGTCGGCGGCATCAAGGAAGTCGAGGAACTCCTTACCAAGAATCCGCTGCAGGTCCACCGCGTGCTGTTCATGCACCAGTCCGGCAACCCGAAACTCTACGAGCTCCAGAAACTCGCCAAGCGAGCCCACGTCCACGTGCAGCAGGTTGACTCCAAGATTCTCGACAGCTACGCCCGCCCGAACCACGGCGTCGTCGCTCTCATGAACGAAAAGGAACTCCTGAACTGGATGGACGTCCGCGAAGAATTCTTCAAGGCCCGCGACACCGGCGAAAAGAAGCTGATCGCCGTCGCCACGAACATCGAGGACCCGCGTAATCTCGGTGCATGCATCCGCAGCTCGCTCGCCCTCGGCGTCGACATTCTCCTCCTCCCCGCAAAGGGAATGTGCGGCATCACCCCAAGTGTCGCCCGCACCTCCGCAGGCGCCCTGGAAAAGCTCCGCATCTGCCGCCCCGACAACCTCGAAGGCGCTATCGGCGAACTCAAGATGGCCGGCTACCAGGTTCTCGGACTGGATGCCGACACCGAAACGAACCTCGCCGACTTCAACTTTTCCGACCATGTGGTCCTTGCCGTCGGTGGCGAAGACGTCGGCCTCCCGCCCTTCATCAAAAAGCAGTGCGACGCAGTCCTCCGCATTCCGATGAAACCCGAGGCGCATTCCTACAACGCATCCGTAGCCCTCTCCCTCGGACTCTACGAATACGCCCGCCTGCGCATCAAAAATTAACCTCAATAACATTCCCTACCATTGAGATTCCGTGTTGTAAAGTTGTAAACGCAAACAACATGTAAACATTTTTAAACTCACCTTTTTAATAAAGGTGAGTTTATTTTTTTGTCGGGATGATAAATGGAGTGTGGAAATCATGATAAAAAAAATCGTTTCATCGTGCTGTTTTTTAGCAGGCGTTTCCCTTGCGCAAACAGTCGACTTACCCATCGTTTTCGTTGACACCAAGTCAAAATGTCTTGACAACAAGGTCAGCGAAAAAATTCCGGCCACAATGAGAGTGCTCGACGGAGCCACAAACTCCGTAGCGGATAGCGCCAAAGGCACCCTCTATGACATCGGCATCAAGGTGAGAGGTCAATCCTCCGCCATGTTCCCCAAGCCCGGCTACAGCGTGGAAGTTCGCGATGAAAAGGGCGAAGGCACCGACGTGAGCATGTTCGGGCTTCCCCCTGCCGATGACTGGGTTTTCCACGGTCCTTACGTGGACAAGAGCATGTTGAGAAACCCGCTCGCCCACTGGCTCTTTAGACAGGCGGGTCGTTACAGCCCCCGTACCAAGCATTTTGACCTGTACATCAACGGCGTCTATCGCGGCGTGTACGTCCTTATCGAAAAAATCAAGCGCGGCAAGTATCGCGTCGACGTGAGCAAACTGAAAGAAACTGACATTGCCGGGGATAGCCTTACAGGCGGCTACATTTGGGCATTTGACAAGACCGGAACCAACACCGGTGGTGGCGGCAACGGCAGCATTACCAACGAAGGTTTCAACACCTCCGATGGCCTGAATGTCATTTTGCACTACCCAAAGAAAGAAAATATCCAAAAGCAGCAGGAAGATTACCTGAAAAAATACTTGAACGACCTTGAAGGACTCTTCAAGAATGGCGGTAACGGCAACGGATACGACAAGTACGTCGATGTCGGTTCCGCAATTGACTACGTCTTGCATCAGGAAATCACGAACAACGCCGACTCCTATTGGTGCAGCTTCTTCCTGTACAAGCCCAAGGACAGCAAGGGCGGCAAGGTGACGCTCGGTCCTCCGTGGGATTTCAACCTCGCCATGAGCAACGGCACTCAGCCTGAAAACGGCGGTGGCAACAATGGTGGCGGCTGGAACATGTGGGGCGGCGGCATGGGCGGCGGTTTTGGCAGTTCAGGCACAACCGGCTGGCAAATTGAGAACAGCAGCAAGACCGGTGGCGGCATGATGGGCATGGGCGGAGGCTCCCTGAAGATGCCCAACTGGCTTGCAGGAATGTGGAAAAACAGCAATTTCCAGAGTGAACTCAAGAAGCGCTGGGCAGAACTTCGCAGCGGCGTTTGGCACACCAAGACTTTGGATGTCTATCTTGACTCCATGAAAACGTACTTGAAAAACGCAGCCGACAGAAACTTTAAACGCTGGCCGAATCTCGGTCAATCTAGCGGTCAATACGATCCAGATCCGGAGCCGATGAAATACTGCAACCAGAACCAGGGTGGCGGCAATGGCGGCTGGGGCGGCTTCGGCGGCTTTGGTGGCGGCATGCAGATGCCCATGGGTGGCTACAACGCCGATACCTGGGACGGCGAAGTGGAACATCTCCGCAAGAAGATGAAGGAAAGAATGCAGTGGATGGACCAGCAGCTCGGATTCACCGAACCGGCAAACCCGATTGTGACAGAGCCCATTATCCACGATCCTGATTGGCAGAAGGAAGAACAGGAAAAGGAACTGGAAAAAGAGCAGAAAAAGCTTGAAGAAGAAAAGAAGAAAGAAGAAGAACAGCAGAGATCCGCTTGGAACGATTTCAGCAGACTGTCCCCGACAAACTACTTTGTCGTAAACGGCAACTATGTTGATGTGCAAACGGACATCGGTGGTACATTTGCCCTCATCGACCTGAACGGAGCAGTCCTTTACAGGACTCAAATCAAGACAGGGCTCACCTCCTTGAAGATTCCGGCCAAGGCGACAAACAGGCACTGGATAGCAACGCTTAACGGCAAGATGCTTTCGAAATAGTATTCAGTAATTCCTCACTATACAAAAATGCCAGCTCCCCCGAGCTGGCATTTTCTTTTGCATTTTTAGTAATTACTAAACAGTAGACTGTGGACAGTGTTGCGGCGATAAACTGCTTTTTTGGATTCTATCGTTTCAGTCCCCCTGGAACGGAACGAAGTGAAGTGATAGGGGCCAGAATGACACCGCCCCCATCCACAATTCACCCACAATCGTTCATTATCCATTGTTAACTGCACCTTCGGTGCCAACAGCGCGCAAAGTAATGAAGCAGCAAAATGCTTGCATTTTGATATTTTATAACCGCAGCTGCGAACGCCGTAGGCGTTCAATGCTAGGCTCGGAACAAACCTTTAAGCGAGTAAAGCAAAAATGCTTGCATTTTTATTTTCGAGCGCCAGGTTTGGCATTTATGCCATGTCCAAGCAACAATGCGCAAGCGAATCAAGCAATCGTAAACTC
>JAZLIJ010000263.1:0-9790 GCA_045617325.1 Fibrobacter sp. | reverse complement strand
CTCCGGCCTACAGACGACAAATGCAAAGGGCGAGTGCAGCGGGGCTGCTTGCAGACCCATTGCTGAGCCCTGCATTTGGCAGCGAATCTGCAAAGGCGAGAGAGGTCGCTGCGCTCTGAGGTGTGAGGTCGCTGCGCTTTGAGGTATGAGGGCGGCGCTCCGCGCCTATAGACAGTAGACAGTAGGAAGTGGTTAGTAAGCAATTATGAATTCTGAGTTATTAGTTATATGGGTTCTTGCTGTAGAAACTTCTTCTAGTAATTCATAATTTGTAAAGAGCGCCCGACCTGATTACCTGAAACCTAATAACACGGCAGACAACCAAAACAACCAAACAATTAATTATTCATTGTTAATTTTTAATTGTTAATTGCATTGGAGCGAAGCTCCAATGCGACGGGGAGCTGGGAAACCGGCTGAGAGGAAGGCAAAGTCTTCGACCCGCAAACTTGATCTGGGTAATACCAGCGATAAGGATAAATATGTTAGACGAAAGAGAATTAGTAGACAGTAGGAAGTTTGAAGTAAACTGTAAAAATGGCGCGTCGCGCGGGATGAATGCGGCAAATCTTCTGACGCTTGTACGCGAGCAGAAGCCGCTTGTTCATTGTATTACAAACTACGTAACAGCCAACGACTGCGCCAATGCGATTCTTGCGATTGGAGCCTCCCCCATCATGGCGGACGACCTTCGCGAAGTGGCGGACATCGTTAAAATTTCAAATGCGCTTGTGCTGAACATCGGCACGTTAAATTCAAACACCGTTGAATCCATGATTGCAGCGGGCAAGAAGGCGAACGCTCTTGGCATTCCCGTTATTTTCGATCCCGTTGGCGCAGGAGCTTCCGCTTATCGCAACGAAACGACGCAGAGGCTCTTGCACAGCGTAAGCATGACAGTCATTCGAGGAAACCTCTCCGAAGTGAGTTTCATTGCAGGGCTCGACGTTTCCACCAAAGGCGTTGACACCGCCGAGGAAGACTCCTCCAAGGATCCTGTCGCGATTGCAAATAAAGTCGCAAAGGAATTCAACTGCATCGCAGCAATTACAGGCGCCATCGACACCGTAAGCGACGGGAATCTAGTCACCCGCATCGAGAACGGGACCGCAGAGCTTTCTCGCGTCACAGGCACAGGCTGCATGACAACCGCTCTCGTTGCCGCATTCTGCGGAAGTGTTTTCGCATACAGCAAGCACAGCACAGACGGCATTTCGCATTCAGCGACTGATTTCGGAGCCGTTTACCTCAGCTGCATCGAGAACTGCGCAACGGTCAACTTTGCAAAAAAAAGCAACAAGAACGCAAGCGTACAAGCGGCAACATCGAAAGCAGCGGCATCCAGCAGCGCGCCGCCACATTCTTTCAGCTACTTTGACGCAGCCGTCGCAGGGATCGCATCCATGGGTATCGCAGGCGAAATCGCAGAAGCCGCAGTCCGCGAACGCGGTACAGGCAGCTACCGCATCGCCATCATCGATGCACTCAGCAAGATGAACAGCGAAACGGCAAAAGCTTTACGCTTAAAAAACTAAAGCTGTCGCGACAACAATCGCATCCACAAGATGCTACCGCGACATCCGCGGCTGCGTTACTCAGTCGCATACAGCAACATTTACTGGATGCAACAGCGGCAGTCGCGTGCAGCGGCATTTCATGGTCACCACAGCAACAGCGGCCGCAGGTATAGCACTCGCCACATTTCCCATCATTTACTCTTAATTTTACATATAAAAAATCCTCGGATTCAACTCCGAGGACGTTTCAATTCTAGCGCTAAGATTTAGTTGCCGTTGATGCAGCGAACAGAATAGCCATTGTTCTTTGCCGTTGTAGGCACAAGCTGGCGTACCATCTGGTCACTCATGCGTCCCATAGACCAAAGCCAAATCGTCTCGTTGCGACCATTCTGGGCGCTCCAGAAACCAGCATATTCTCCCATCTCTTCGTAGCGGACCGTAGACTTGCCTAGCACCTTGCGATATCCCGAAGAGAACACGGAAAAGCCGTATTCATCGGTGCCACCGCCACCCTGCCAGCCAGTAGTCGCCTTCATCTTGGATGCAAAACTACCGCACTTATCCACGCCATCATAGCACTGGGTAAGCCCCTTGAGCATGTCGGACCATTCGCGGTCACGCGGTAAATGCCATCCATCCGGGCAAGCCTTGCGAGCCCCTTCCAAGTCATAAAGGCGACCGCTACGTGTACAATAGGAATCCTTGTCTTCATAGCACCAGGAGTGGTCCGGAATGTCATAATTCACATTCTGAGCAAACCATTCACGACCTTCAACCTTAATCGTACGATAAACTTGGCCATCGCGCGGGTCGGTGAACACGCCGGACTTTTCGCGGATTTCGGAACGATGCGCCTGTTCGTTGACACGGAACTCAGACAGCTGTTCACGTTTATACTTTTCGCGGCCCTCGTATTCTTCAACCCAGGCCTTCTGCGCCTGCGCATTCGTAAAGCGGATTCGCAAGTCGCTGATGGCGTACAAATCATTGCCGCAAGCAAAGTCAACGCCGCCAACACTCAAAATCACCTGTTCCCCGCCAAACAGACGAACCTTGTCAAAGTAAGAGACCCAGGCTTCCTTGGACGAAGAGCACTTCGACAAGAAACCTTCCTTTTCAATCCTATCCGCAGGAACAGTCATGTTGCCGGCCACGGAGAAATCGAACTTGTCATCCTTGATACGGAAGGAGACCGGCAAAACCTGTTTGTAATGGGTGTACTTACCGAAGCGGATATTTCCCTCAATCTTCACTGCAGCGTATTCGCCTTGGCCTTCGGCATTAAAAATTGCGTCCCAAGTCTTGGGAGGAATGGCAAGCGCCTGCACAGCCGACAAGGCAAATACAGCGCATGCTCCAAATTTGAAAAATTTCAAATTAATCACTTTCAGTTTCCTTTAATAGAAAGACAAGCTAATGATAGTTATTTTTTAATCATTTGAAAGCAAGTTATTGTTAAACACCCCCGTTTTTTGTTAACTTTTAGCCATGGCTACAACTCGCTATATTTTGCAAATTCACTGTCCCGACCAAAAAGGGCTTATCGCCGGCACGACTCAAGTTCTTGCAAAAGCCGGAGCAAACATCATCGACCTCCAGCAGCACACAGCTAAGGATATCGAGACCTTCTTTTTGCGCGCCGTTTTCGACCTTGAATCCAACGACATTCAAGAAGTCTACAAGCATCTTGAAACATTGGCTCCGCACCTTCAACTCAACTGGAAGTTGTTCGATACGAGTAAAACGGAACGCGTCGCCATCTTTGTGTCAAAGACCGACCACTGTCTCTACGACCTGCTTCTGAAACATCGCGACGGCGACCTTCCCTGCGAATTCAGCTGCATTGTCGGAAACCATCCGGACTTAGGCCCTGTCGGCGGGACCTTCGGAGTACCTTTCTACTACGTACCTTCGAATACAGACAAGACGATTCCCGAGAACCGCTTCCGCGAAATCATCAAGGAGACGAATACCGACACAGTCGTTCTCGCACGCTACATGCAGATTTTGAGCGAGCAGTTCACCGAAGAATTCAAGTACCGCATCATCAACATCCACCATGGATTCCTGCCGGCATTCAAAGGTGCAAAGCCCTACCACCAGGCATGGCACAAGGGCGTTAAAATCATTGGCGCCACGGCACACTTTGCAACACAGGACCTTGACCAAGGTCCCATCATTTGCCAGGATATTCAGCGCGTGCCCGAAACGGCAAGCATTGACGACTTAGTTGAGCTCGGTAAGGATATTGAAAAACGAACTCTTTCCGCAGCCCTCAAGCTATGGTTAGAGCACCGCGTATTTGTCTACGCAGGCAGAACTTTTATACTTTAGGAGCGATATGTCCGAAGAACTCAAAGACACCCCAGAAACAGAAAATCCGGTCGTTGAAACCGAAACAGTCTCCCCAGTCCAGCCGAACGAAGAAATCCAGGACGAGGCACTCTATCAGGAAAACGAACCGGATGCGGAAGTGCAACCAGATGAATTCCAGGAAACCGAAACTGTAGAGCCGAAGGTCATTATCAAGAAGGAACGCGGTTTCGCTTACTTTGTTGGTTTTGCGCTGTTATGCGTGCTTTGCATCTGCTTTTTCTTCATGCCAGGCATTTGCATCACCTATGCAGTAACGCTCATTCCTGGCGTGACGCTAGGCGCCATCGCTGCATGGACTTTTAGTACCATTCTGAGCTTTGTCGTCTGGCTTATTTTCAAGTTGAAAATCAAAGGCTTTCTAATTTCGTTCTACTGGTACATCGGACTATGCGTACTTTTAACACTGATTTTACTTGTCATCCAGTGCACATCCGAGACAAACGTATTCTCAGAACTTTTCACGCTCCTCAGTGGCGGAACTAAATAACACAAGAGGTTTTCAATGACTGAAACAGATAATTTCGTACACTTTCTCGTAGAATCCGGCGCACTCAAGTTCGGAAGCTTCATCACCAAGAGCGGTCGTGAAACACCTTACTTCATCAACACTGGAGAATTCCGCACAGGCGCATCCCTTTCGAAGCTTGCTGAATTTTACGCAGCCGCATTCATGAAGCATTTTGACGGAAAAGCCACAAACCTCTACGGTCCGGCATACAAGGGCATTCCGCTTTGCGCCGCAACG
Source organism: Fibrobacter sp. (assembly GCA_045617325.1). GTDB lineage: Bacteria > Fibrobacterota > Fibrobacteria > Fibrobacterales > Fibrobacteraceae > Fibrobacter. The sequence continues at coordinate 5,149 of JAZLIJ010000263.1, read as the reverse complement.
GCCATGAAACTTTCTGATGTTTACGCAAAGAACCTTACGTTCACATACAACCGCAAGGAAGTAAAGGACCACGGCGAAGGCGGCTCCCTCGTCGGTTACAAGTATGCAGAAAAGACGAACGTCGTCATCATCGAGGACGTGATTACCGCGGGCACAAGCGTAAACGAGACGATGCAGGCTCTTTCGCAGATTGAAAACGCGAACGTCATCGGCCTTCTCATCTCCGTGGACCGCAAGGAAAAGCTCGACAACGGCAAATCCGCCTTGCAGACCGTGCAAGATGAATACGGCATTGAAGCTCACAGCATCGTGAACATAGGCGACATCATCGCATTCCTCGAGAACGAGGAAAATCGCAAGGCAATCAACGCCCCCGAAGGAATCCTTGACAGAGTCTACGCTTACCGTGAAAAATGGGGCGCAAAGTAACAAACCGCAAAAGATTCCATGCGATTTTCCTTGAAGACAATGGCCCTAGGCCTTATTGTAAGCGCCCTTGCCGGTTGCGCTAGTTTATCGAGTTGGTCAACAAGCCATCCGTCATACAAGCAAGTTCCCTACGGGGAAATTGCCGTGACAGGCGTTCAGAACGCGTTTGTACTTACGCGTTCATCGTGGTTCGCCAAAAGACTCGAACTGGGGACAGACAGCATCCAAATCAAAGGGTCCGCATTTTGTAGCAACGCCTTCAAGGAAGAAATCGCACGGACTTTCGGCAAAGTCCAATTTTTGCCGGACTCCCTTATTCTAAAGTATCCGGAAGAAAGCCAAAGAATAGACGATCGCATATTTATCAAAGGACATTTTCCGGAACAAGGGATATCCATCAAGGACGCAGACGGCAAAATTCCGCCGGTGATTCTCATTTTACACGAGTTCATCGTAGGTACAGACTTGAGCCGCAAGAATTTCTTCGACTACGCCCATATCCACAATGAAAGTGGAGAAAAGACAAGGCCCAAGAATACGAGTGCAGTCTTTTCATACACCTTGTGGGATAACGTGAAGCAGCGCCCTCTGTTCAGTGCTATCGAAGAGTTCCAGCAGCCCATTACGAAGTTCACACAGAGAGAAATGAAGGAACTCGTACAGTCGTGCGTTAGGCAAATTCGCAAACAAATCTACGGAGGAACGAAGAAATGAAACGTCTCATTCCACTTCTTCTGTTTCTCGCTGTTTGCGTAAACGCGTCGGAGGTATTCTTCGATTCGCAGTGGACGCTTTGGCAAAACGCGACAGTCCTGATTTGGTCGCCCGACGGCTCAACGCCCCTTGACCCCAAGGAGTTCTGCCTTTCACTTCGCCGCTACAATTCTGGAATCGGGGAACCGAAATGCCGCATGTACGGTGAATGGGAGCGCGACACTATAGCTTCGCGATATGGTTCCTGGCTTTCGAACAACATGGAAAAAGGTATCGGTTCAGGCTATCTCCGTGCAAGGCACCCTGCCATGGCGGCAAAGCTCCAGACGCTAGAGGACAATATCGTACTTTACATTCACCCGCTTAACGGCAATCTGCAAATTGCCATTTTCGATGAAACCTCCCTTGAGCCTAGATCCGCGGGGATTGTGAAACTGAAAAACGACAAGGTGGCTCTCGGCGACGATATCGCTTCCGCATTTTTCGACAAACGCACAAAACGCCGCTTGACCAAAGAAGAACGTCTCAAGAAGCAAAAAGAACCCGATGAACTTTACCAGGAGGTTCCGGATTTCCGCGCCTGGGGAGGAATTGCTATAGGCTATGCGCAGGCAAAAATTCCTTTTACCCCTGACAACTGGTATGACAGCCACATCAAAAGCCACATTCGAAATTACCGAGTCACCAAGGATTCGGCAAGCCTCTGGAATTTCCTCGACGATTCCGATCCGCTTTTTTCCGCCTATGTGGGCGGCACCTGGTACGGATTCATCGGCGCCGAAATTTTTTACCGCTACGCCAATCACCGCATGAAAATTGACAAGCAGGACACGATTTACGAGGAACTGGACCACTGGAATTTTTCACAGCACGAAATCGGCCTGAACCTTCTATTTTCGAAAACCTATCCCCAGACAAAATGGCTTACCATTATTCCGTTCGCCTTTATCGGATTCCAATACAGCTTCTTCGTCGAGGACATTGCACTTAAAGATGGCGTGCGGACACCTTCGAAAGCTTACAAGGTCCGAATCAAATTCGAAGACGCCTACAAGGGCGCCCTACTCGGCATCGGAAGCCATTTCATATTTTTCAAGAATTACGGGCTTGGACTTCGCGCGGGCATTTCAAGCAGAGGAAGAAACCTTTACGTGAGCCCATCCGAAGACGCAGGAGCCGAACCGACAACCATCGGAGCATCCACAATCGACTGTTTCATCAGTCTTGGCCTTGAATACCATTGGAACCTCTGACACACACTCTAGCAGGCAAATTCCAATTTTACTAAATTTGTCGCACTATGAGTGAAGATATACAGAATCAAGCAACCGGCGCAAATGAATCCGCCGAAATCAAGCAAGAAAAAGTCAATCCGTTTTTAACTCCCGTCAAAATCATCGAGCCGGAACACAAGTTGCCGGACTACACTTTTGACATGCTCCCCGAAGAGCAGAAGAACATTCTCCGTGGTCACGGCTGGACAGACCTCATGCCAGTGCAGAGGAAGACCATCCCCTACATGCTCGCCGCCCGCGACATGCTGGTGCAATCCAAGACCGGCTCGGGAAAGACCGGCGCCTACGCGCTCCCGCTTTTGCAGGTGATTGTCCGCGACCATCTTTATCCGCAGGCGCTCATCCTCGTGCCGACACGCGAGCTCTGCATCCAGGTGCAGGAGGAATTTGAAAAACTTTCCAAAGGTACAGGCATCAAGTCCGTCGCCATTTTCGGTGGCGTGAGCTACGAGCCGCAGCTCAAGGCGCTCCGCTCGGGCGTACACATCATCGTCGCAACGCCAGGACGCCTCATGGACCATGTGAGTCGTGGCAATGTTGATTTTCTTTCCATCCGCGATTTGGTGCTTGACGAAGCTGACGAAATGCTCTCAATGGGCTTCTACCCCGACATGCAGAAGATTCGCAAGTACCTTCCGAAGGCAATCTCCTGCACCATGTTCAGCGCAACGATTCCGCAGACAGTGAAAAGCCTCGCCCGCGAATTTCAGCGTTCGAGCGCAGAATTCCTTTCGCTCAGCTACGACAAGGTCATTGCGAACAATCTGGAACACCGCTACTACCTCTGCGACGTGATGGACAAGGATTCCCTGACCATCCGCGTGCTCGAATACTACAACCCCGACAGCTGCATGATTTTCTGCAACAAGAAGTGCGACGTGAGCTACCTCGAGCAAGTGCTCTCCGGCTACGGTTTCGAAGTCGGGGCACTCTCAGGCGATGTGGCACAGAGCCTCCGCGAAAAGACGCTCACCGCCTTCCGCGAAAAGAAAATCCGCATCTTGATTTGCACGGACGTTGCTGCACGCGGCATCGACGTGGACCATGTGACGCACGTGATCGTGTACGACCATCCGGCGGACCACGAAGTCTACGTGCACAGAAGCGGCCGTACCGCACGTGCAGGCCGCAACGGTCTCTGCGTCTCGCTCATCACTCCAGTTGAAGAAATCGAACTGCGCCAGACCGCGGTCGACTTCGGCATCAACTTCATCAAGATGGATCCGCTCACAAACGAGGAAGTCGCAAAGAAGGTCAGCGAACGCGCCCGCCTCAAGCTCGAAAGAGAACAAAGCCGCTTCGGCGGACAGAAGGCGAAGGAACGCATCAGCCACTTCATCCCGCTCGCAAAGCAACTCGCAAACGGCACCGAAGACGAGCAAATGCTCCTCGCCTGGCTGCTGGATAGGTACATTTGGAAGAAATAGGTATGAGCTATGAGGTCGGCTCCCAAGGGAGCCTTTGAGGTTAAAGTAAGGCGGCTTCGCCGCTTTATAAAAACACCAAAGACAACATCCTTCCCCAAGCCCCCATACCTTAAACCCAACATTTTAATTAAACCTCAAAGCGAGCAACGCGAGCAACCTCAATCCTCAAAGTGAGCGAAGCGCACGACCTCAAACCTAACTATGGCAAAGATCAAAGTAAAATCCGCAAAAGAAATCGAACTCATCCGCGACGCAGGCGCCCTCGCCGCAGAAACCCTCATCCGAGCAGGTGAGATGGTCAAGCCGGGCGTCTCCACGCTTGAAATCGACGAATTTATCGGCGACTACACGCGCAAGCACAAGGGAATTTCCGCCTGCATGGGCTACCACGGCTATCCGCGCTACGCATGCATCAGCATCAACGAGGTCATCTGCCACGGCATCCCGAACGCAAAGACAATCCTCAAGGAAGGCGACATCGTGAATATCGACATCACGACGATTCTCCAAGGCTACCACGGCGACACGAGCGCCATGTTCTGCTGCGGTAAAATTTCGGACATCGCCCGAGAACTTGTGGATACGGCAAAGTTCTGCATGGAAGAAGGCATCCGCGCTGCGGCCGAACAAGGGGCCCGCTGGAACAACATCGGCTGCGCCATCCAGGACATCGCCGACGAGCACGGCTTCAGCGTCGTCGAGGACTACTGCGGACACGGCATCGGCCGCGGATTCCACGAGGAGCCGACTGTTCTCCATTTCCGCAACTACGAGCGCTGCCCGTTCATCGAAGTCGGCAACGTTTTCACAGTTGAACCGATGATCAACGTCGGTCGCCCAGGCACAAAGACGCTCAGCGACGGCTGGACCGCCGTGACCCGCGACGGAAGCCTCTCCGCCCAGTGGGAACACACGGTGGTAAAGACGAAGGACGGCATCGACATCCTGACTCTGCCAAGGTAGGAGCCGCACTAAATTTGCTAATCAGTAGACCATAGGGAGTAAGGGTTCAAGGCGACCGCGCCGCGATTCACTTCAATGCGAGATGTTTGAGAGATGCACTGGCAGTTCATTTTGTAATATTCGCACCCGGTCCTCTGCAGGCGGACCTGCCCACCGCGATGACTTTTGGCACCCATTTCCCTTTATTTCATATTCATTATCCATTCATCATTGTTAAATTGTTCATTGCATAGTCCCCCGTGTCAAGCTCGGGGTCTTGTGCCAATAGCACGCCAGGTTATGAAGCAGCAAAATGCTTGCATTTTGATATTTCATAACCGC
>JAZLIJ010000262.1:0-1227 GCA_045617325.1 Fibrobacter sp. | reverse complement strand
GCGTACAGATACGGACTCGCAAACTGTCTTGCAGGGTCCACGCTTGTCCACAATCCGAGCATGGGATCGAGGTAACGTGCGCCGAAGTAGTTGAGTTCGATTTCGTCGTCCTTTTCGTTGCGCTGTGCGCAATGCTCTTCGGCTCGGCAATGCCAGCTCGAGTAAACTCGACTGTCGCAGCGCTCGCCTCGTATGCCTTTCCCTGTAAAATTTTCAGTCACCTTGTCGGTGGGTTCCACGAGAGTCAGCTGCTCGCCGAAGGGCGGACAGCACTTAGTAACTTGTTGCTTAGTGCGCGTGGCCACCACGGTGGCGTGGTAGTCGTAGGCGGCCTTGAGCGTGCCGTTGTCGGAGGCATCAGCGTTTTTAAGCATACGCTACTCAAAAACACCAAAAATTCTTAGAAGAAAAAAAATCATTACCAAAATAGGCAGAAAAACATAGGCATAATAATCCTTTGGGGAATCCTTTTTTTTTCACATTCATTCCTAAAAAACCAGCTTCTTTAGTTATAAGCATCTCTATCAGAACTAATGCAAAAAGAATCAAACCTACATAATCAATCATTCTTCAAACTCCTTTATAGCTGTACTTGAAGACTTTGTTGGAATATCGTCAAATTCTTGAGGGGGAAGGGGGTCGGAGGGCAAAGACATGATGTAATTAGTCATATCATGCGTAAAGTTATTCGCCACCCCTTGAACTAGCTCAGAACGCCATCCTTTCGGTAAAAATTGAGAAGTCCCCATAAAAACTCCATCAATAAACAAAGAAGCCACAACTCCGGCGCTACCATTTTCAATTCCAGAAGACACTGCATTTTGCGCCATAAAAACATAGGGAACAGCCCTATAAAAAGGCAACATTTCCAAGGCTACGGCAACAGGATACGCAACAGACAAGACCGAACCCGTGAAAAGTAAAGCTTCAGATTCATAGTTTAGAGTTTCCAATAATCCACCCCAAAGTTTTTCATTTGCTGTTTCAAATTGAGGTTTTACCATAGAATTCCAAAATGAAGACAATCCATAAGCATTCGCATCTTGGTTTCCATCCGGGTCTGTTCTCATCACCGGATTGTTTCCTGCGTACAGATACGGACTCGCAAACTGTCTTGCAGGGTCCACGCTTGTCCACAATCCGAGCATGGGATCGAGGTAACGTGCGCCGAAGTAGTTGAGTTCGATTTCGTCGTCCTTTTCGTTGCGCTGTGCGCAATGCTCTTCG
>JAZLIJ010000261.1:0-5141 GCA_045617325.1 Fibrobacter sp. | reverse complement strand
CAAATGCGTAAGGCGAGCGAAGCGGCCGAGCTTGCTTGGACATTTCCGAGCCTAGCATTTGGCACGGGAGCGCAGCGACTGTGCAATGAACACAAATGCGTAAGGCGAGCGAAGCGGCCAAGCTTGCTTGGACATTTCCGTGCCTAGCATTTGGCACGGGTGCGCAGCGACTGTGCAATGAACACAAATGCGTAAGGCGAGCGAAGCGCCACACTACGACCTACCGCCTACTGTCTACAGTCTACTTCCTACTAAAAAACGTCATCGCGAGGAGTTTAGTGATTGGTGGTTAGTGGTTGACGCCTTTGGCGTCCGTTGCTTCGACTCGGATATAGAAATGAGCGAGCTCATTTCTGCACCACTCGTCTTGCACACTTTTGGTAAGCAGGATTGCAGATACGAGATGCGAAATTAGGGAACAATGAATAAGGAATTATAAATTACGAATTATGAGTTATGAGATTGTATCGGCGGTGCCTCGGACAACAAATTTTTAACACTTAAAATGAGCAAATAGCATGAGTGAAGAAATTATGGAAAAAGAAGAGAAAGTCGAAAAGGATGTCGTCATCCCGGAATTTTACCGCGACTTGAACGAAGACCAGAACATGAAGGGGCTGTGGCACTACATCTTCCGCACCAACGGAGAACGCAAGCCCATCATGACACCCGACGGCAAGCCTCACAAGCTGGACTTCAACTGGAAGGACATGTTCCCGAACGAGAACGGCCACATTGAAGTGGAAATCGGAAGCGGCAAGGGAAACTTCATGACCGACTACGCCGAAAAGCATCCGGACTACTTTATCATGGGAAGCGAATGGGACTACACCTGGGCAGCATTCGCCATGGAACGCATGCAGAAGCGCGGCGTCCAGGCGCAAGGCAACGCAGCCATGCTCCGCGGCGACGTTTTCTACTTCTTGCGCGACTGCGTCAAGGACAACACCGTAGACGCATTCCACATGTACTTCCCCGACCCGTGGCCCAAGGAACGCCACCACAAGAACCGCCTGCTGCGTCCAGACTTTCTCGCTGAAGTCGCACGCTGCCTAAAGCCCGGTAAACGCATTTTCTACTGGGGCACCGACCATAAGGAATACAACGAAATCGCTCTCGAGACATTCGACGCGTTCCCCTCCTGCAAAGTGATTGTGCGTAATACGGCTGAGCCGACCGAAGGAATCCAGACCGGCTTTGAACGCAAGTACAAAAAGGAAGGAAGGCCGATTTACCGCAGCATCATCGAATTCGAGAAGTAGTTTGCTGCGGGAAAGTAAGCAGTGGTTGACGCGTTCAGCGTCCGCGGCTGCGGCTCAGCTATAAAAATAGGCGAGCAAATTTTTGCAGCATTCGCCTTGCGCGCTCTTAGTGGTTGGTGGTTAGGGGAAAGTTAGGCGCCTGCGGCGCGGGATTATTCTGAAGCGAGATGCGTTAGGGTTGCAGCGGAGAGATCCCGGCTCGGAGGCCGGAATGACAGGTCCCTAAAGGATATAGCACTGTATGACGAAGAGGAATTTCGCGCAAGCCTTTCCCCACGTATTTCGTATTCGCAAAAACCAACCACTGTTTACTAACCACTAATTCTGCTTCTCGCAGGAGCAAAAACCTTCCATCGCTAAACACACAAAAAGATTGCTTCGTCGCTCCGCCACCTACCCATCGGCAAGAAGGTTCGCAACAACATAAAAGGCGAGTGTTGTGAAAAAATGCTTGCATTTTTTCATTACCGAGCCGCCAAGTCATACGCTTTGCGCCATAACGTACAAAGTGAGAGCAGCGGCTACGCTTACGTGGACATCGCCGAGGTGCTGAGTCATGCACCATCACTATTCCCGAACTCCGCATTTCACCTCTACAAAAATGTTCACTATTCACTATTCACTTTTCACTTTTCATTATTAGTTTTTTCTAGTTTATTGTCGTTATGTTAAAGCAGCTCACTATAAATGGATTTACGCTAATCGCCGAAGCCGATGTTCCATTCCACAAGGGATTCACCGCGATTACCGGCGAAACAGGAGCAGGCAAGTCCGTACTGTTGAAGGCGCTCCGCATGGTCTGCGGCGACAAGGCCCAGACGACCATGGTCCGCACAGGCGCAGAAAAAGCCATCGTCGAAGGAATTTTTGACATCCACGACGAACCGCGCGTCAAGGAAATGCTAGACGAACTGGAACTCGATCAAGATGACGAGCTCATCATCAGGCGCGAAATTCTCGAAAACGGCAAGGGCCGCGCCCGCATCAACGGCTCCGTTGTAAGCCTCCCCGACTTGCAGAAACTCGGCGAAGAACTCATCCAGATGCATGGGCAGAGCGAACAGCTTTTGCTCCGCGACACGCGCACCCATGCGCAGATGCTCGATAACTATGCGGGCAACAGCGAAATTTTAAGCGACTACTCCAAGCACTGGACTGCGTGGAACGCGACACTTGCAAAAATCAATGACACCGAGAACAAGGCGAAGGAACTGGCCGCTCAAAAGGACTTTTTGAAGTTCCAGTACGACGAACTTTCGAAAGCGAATCTCCGCGAAGGCGAAGAGGAAGAGCTTGAAGACAAGGTGAGCCTCGCAAGCAAGAGCGAAACAGAAAGGAACACACTGAACGAAATCCAGAGCCTTCTCGGAAACGACAACGGCCTCCTGGACCAGTTGCAGCTGTTGCAGTCAAAGCTCAGAAACCTGGCCATCAAGATTCCCAAATACGAAAACGACTTGAACGCACTTGAAGAAGTCGCAGACCCCTTCGAAAGCATTTGCAAGGACCTGATGCGCCTGAACCCCGCCAAGTCGCTCAGCCCCATGGAAATTGACAAGGCGAATTCGCGAATCGCGCTCATCCAAAAGTTGAAGCGCAAGTACCGCACCGATGTCGCCGGTCTCATCGCACTCACAGAACAGCGCCGCGAAGAACTTTCAAGTCTCGAGAATCTGGATGCAGACCTGGAGGAATTGAACCGCGAGTTGCAGCACCACAAGGCGGAACTCGACAGAGTCGCTACATCGCTCAGCGAAAAGCGCAAAATTTCTGCGTTAAAATTTGACAATGCCGTACAAGGCTACCTCCGCAATCTCGGCATGCCCAAGGCGACATTCAAGACGAACATCATGCCGCAAGCACCCACGCCAAACGGCTGCGACAGCATTGAATTTCGATTGGCGCCGAACCCGGGCGAAGGCGAAAAGTCGCTGCAAAAAGCGGTTTCCGGCGGCGAACTCAGCCGCGTGCTTCTCGCCATCAAGAGCGTCATGGCGGAACTGGACAAGGTGCCGCTCCTGATTTTCGACGAGGTGGATTCCGGAATCAGCGGCGAAATCGGCAACAGCATCGGAGATGCGCTGCGAAATCTCGGCAAGCACCACCAGGTGCTCACCATCACGCACTTGCACCAAGTTGCAAGCCGCGCCGAAAATCAGCTTTCCGTCGCCAAAAAGGAAATCGACGGAAGAACTTACACATCAATCAAGGACCTTGACCGCGAAGGACGCGTCGATGAACTCGTCCGCATGCTCGGAGGAGAATCCGAAACCGTCCGCGAGCACGCAAGGCAACTGCTAGAAAAAAATGTTGGGGATAAGTAAATGACCGATAATAATTCTGATATCCGTTTTAGAACGCGAATATGGAGCATATTAAGAGCGCTCATATTCGTCTGCGTTATCGTATTTATTTGGCAGGGAATGACAAAGACCGCCTGCGCTTTTGTGGCAATCGCTCTCATCATGGGCTGGGTCAATCTTTACCAGCTCCGTTCGCAGGAAATCGAAAAGCCCTTCTACAGACTTTGGCTGAACGTCATCGACGGATTTTTGCAATTTATTGTGATGATGAGCATTTTTATCCGCGACATGTTGCAATCGCAATCCATGGAAAAGTTGCTTGGCATCGGTTGCGCATTCCTCCTCGCCCGCGTCATTTCGCATTCGCTGTTCTGCCTCGGGGTACTCCGCGAAGGAAAGTCGCTTCCGCGTAAACGCCGCTGGAGTAAAATTGCGAACATCGCCGTGACCGTCACGATGGCAGTCTACCTGCTGGATTTGGAGGATTACAAACAAATTTGCATGGTCGCATCCATTCTCCTCATGACGGCATCTACAGTCGCATACGCCTACTGGTACTACCGCGACCCGGCGCACAGAAAGCCGCTCTCCATCGCAAGCCAGCTCACCATGAGCCGCATCGTGCTCACGCCGTTTTTCCTGTGGGTGTTCTTCTACGATAACGATTTGGACTACAGTAACAACAGCATCGTCTTCAAGACGCTCGCCCTCGTGATGGTTCTCGGATTCATGCTCACCGATTTTCTCGACGGAAAGCTCGCCCGCGCCATGGGCGAAGTCAGCACCCTCGGAAAGTACCTGGACCCGTTCAGCGACAAGATTTCGAACATGACGATTTTCATGTGCTTCATCGCCACAGGTTACGCCCCCGTGTGGATGGTCGCGCTGATTTACTTCCGCGAGTCAAGCGTTGAAACGCTCAGGACGCTTGCCGCAAGCGAGAACGTCATCATGCCCGCCCGCAAGAGCGGCAAGTGGAAAACAGCTCTCCAGGGCATCGGCATCGTGGTAATTCTCCTCGGCGCCATTGATCCTGTGCGCGAGCTGATTCCGGGATTCAACAATATCTGGAGTAGCTTCCCCACCGCAGTCATGGGAGCCATCACAGCAATCACCATCATCAGTGGCATAGACTATTTCGTATCGAGCAAGCATATTCTGAAGAAATTCGTCTAAGTAAAGTATACAAAAAACTTATTATTGATTTCTCTAAAAAAAAGAGTTGACGAAAAGCACCTTTTTTTCTATATATGGGATATCCTCGACGCGGGGTGGAGCAGTTGGTAGCTCGTCGGGCTCATAACCCGAAGGTCGCAGCGTTCAAGTCCTGCCCCCGCTACTAAAAAAGAGACTCGGTTTAAGCCGAGTCTTTTTTTTTGCATTTTCACAACCTGAACAAGTGCTATTTTAGCAAAAAAGGGTACTAAAACGGTCTCGCCCCCTCATTTAGTACCCATTTTATTCGTTTGTCTACAATAAACTACCCTGCACTGAAAGTGCAGGGTTTTATTTTTCGTCGCAAGGGATGAGGGAATGAAATTCCCTCATTCTCCCTCCATAATCCAGTTTTCTGAAT
>JAZLIJ010000260.1:0-6243 GCA_045617325.1 Fibrobacter sp. | reverse complement strand
ATAAAAATAAGGATAAGGTTCCTTTTGGATGCAGTTTTAATCACACTTTCAAAAGTCGATCCAACTCATCGATCATAAACAGAGGGACATTTAATATCTTGCCATCGCAGCTCAAATTTCTCATGGAAAAACGAACAACGCGCTTTGTTTCATCTTCGTAAAGCGATGCGTACCTTTTTACACTCGTAGCCTTTACATTTTCCCCAGCCTTGGCTTCAATCGGAATAATTTCATTTTCCCGTTGCAAAATAAAGTCAACCTCATAAGGGGCGCTAGCCCAGTACCTTAACGGTACGTCAAATTGACGTTTTAAACTTTGAAGAACAAAATTTTCGGTCAAGGCGCCTTTAAACTCCGTAAACAAACGATTTCCTTCAGCAAAGGCTGTCGATGCCAAACGTGACTTGCAACGCAACAAGCCCACATCCACCATAAAAATTTTAAAAGCATCCAGGTTGTCGTATGCAGAAATCGGCAGCCCCGGCTTAGAGATGCAAAAGACTTTGTCTACAAAATTCGCATTCTTTAACCAGTTTAACGCATTCTCGTATTCACGAGCACGGGCACCATTCTTTACTACGTTGTACATAAATTTTTTGTTTTCACGAGCAAGCTGAGAAGGCAAAGAATCCCAGATCAGGTGAATTTTAGGGACATCCACCACAGGGGCATGCTTACCAAAATCACTCTCATAGGAATCCATAATTTCAAACTGGACCTGTTCAACAGCCTTAACATTCCCTTCCTCAGTCCAAACACGAACTGCCTCGGGCATGCCACCAACAATGAAATACATTTTCAACTTTTCAGATAACGGATTGAAGAACGCGGCTGGAATATTTTCAAACGAGTCCACAGATTTCATGAACTCCACCAAATTCGCATCACCATTCGCAAACAAGAACTCAGTAAAGGTCATTGGTCCCATGTCCAAGAAATTCACCTTTCCAACCGGGAACCCCTGCGTAAGCTGCAACCCCAAAAGAGAACCCGCACTCACCACATAATATTCCGGTGCATCCTCGCAAAAATATTTCAGTGCATTCAAGGCTTCTTCGCAAGCCTGAATTTCGTCAAAAATAACCAGCATTTGGGGCGTAATCTTTTGTCCGCTCGCCATGGCAAGATTTCTGAGGATACGCTTGACATCCTTCGTACCGTAAAAAAACTGCTTATACTCTTCTTCCTTGTCAAAGTTGAAATAGACAAATCCCTCCGGGAATGATTTTCCGAATTCCTTAAGCACCCAGGTTTTTCCGACCTGACGGGCACCGCGCAAAACTAACGGCTTACGCCTTGATGACGTTTTCCATTGTTCCAATTGCTGTAGAATAAATCGCTCCATAACATGTCTCCACCCCATATTATAGCATTTAATCAACAAAAATCACACATTTTTTGAGTTTTTTGTGAATATTTTCACATTTTTGTAAAAATTTATGTGATTCCACCCCCTAAAAAGGAATGATATTCTCTTTTTTGGGCGTTTTTCCCTAAGACATCTAATCCAGCGCCATAATTACAAGCATTTCTGCAGGAGAAACGATATTCGGCTGCACAGGAAAATGTTTCAAGTTTCCTGTAACAAGTCATCTCGATGTGAAAGCAGAGACGACACCAAAACGTTCGTATCAAATGTCGCAAGAATCACTTATAAGCCTTAGCCTTGCTTTTCTCTCGAACGGACTGGATTTCCGAATTGATTTCGTCTAAAGACATTTCCTGCAAATTCTTTGCTCCAGCTCGCAGTGCGTAGAAATTTTCCAAAGCACTCTTGCGGGTTATCGCTTCCTTCGACACAATTTCAAAAGGAATCTTCTTTTGAATCAATACTTGATTTAGGAAAAGCCTAATCGCCGTCGTCATATCAAGACCGATAGACTGGAAGAATTCTTCCGCTTCCTTTTTCAAGTCCGAATCAACACGAGTCTGAATTACCGTCGTTTCCATATTTAAACCGCAATACAAATATAATCTTTTAGCAATACAAAAACAATAGTTTAAACATTTTTATACACAAAAAAACAGCCCCCGAAGCGGTTAACGTCGGGGACTTCTTTACATGCTAGATTCTCGCTTTCGCGAGAATGACACGCGGAGCAGCGCGAAGATGACTACGCCTTATCAGGCCTTTACAGTAGTGAAAGCGGTGCTATTTCTTGAACTGGTTCGTAAACCGTAAATCAAGCATTCAATGCCGCCATGAAATCATTCGGTTTCTACAAATCCGAAGCGAATTCGTCCAATATTTTTAAACAAATTTTTGGGAAAGGGATGGATTTCAATTCTCTAAAATAACAAACTTACGCATACTATCCGCGGTATGGGGTACGAAGATGTTCTTCTTTTAGTTGATCTAGTTTTTTCTGATCAAAGGATCCATCATCCCACATTTTGGTGAGTTCGTTTTCCAATCGACTTGCATAAAATTTTTTTAATACTTTCATCAAAGCGGCCAATTCCTCCTCGCTGGTAACACTAGCGAAGGATTCTATGACCTTCATTTGAGCAGGCGTCATAGATGCCAAAGTCATTTCATCCGTCATAAATACCACCTTTGATGTTTATTACGCGATCTTTTTTCTAAAGATACAGAATTCATCAACCTTTCCAGGTTTGCTCTTCCAAATAATGCTGATAAACATACGCAGCACCTTCCCTATACAGTCCGGTTTCCGAGTCATTCAGTTTTTCGAACAACTTAGAAGCATATACTCGCCTCAAGGCCTCGTCATATTCAACATGTTCATCTTCAACTATGAACGCAGCAATTTCTTTCGTGATAGAATCCACAAGCCAGCCAAATGTAGCCAAGTCAGCCATAAATCGTTTCCTTTTTGCAAAGTAACGAAATTGCCTTTCCCGTATGAAACGAATACTGCATTGACAATTCCTTGTAAACCATCCGCATTCTCATCATCTCAAGATCTATAAAACCTTGTCCAAACTGTTGGAACAAGGTTGCCATGGCATCGTTCGCTACAGGTCCATGACAAAAGACGCCCATTCCTCACTGGGAACCTCCGAAAAATTCATAATTTTCAAATCACAGGTTTCCATAAAGTCATCGGCAATTTCATAAACGTTCAAGACAGGCGTTCCGCCCTTTATCCGTTTCGTACGTTTCGCCATATTCTCAGCCTGAACACGGATATCCGTAAGGTAAAAGCCCTTACCAAAATCACGAAACGGCTTGCAAATCTTAAGGTCAATTTCCTTTATTTCGGCATTACTTCCATGATAAAGAATCATAGAATGCCTCCATTCTGGCAACAAATTTCCGCCATATCTTCAACAGCATCGTCTATAGAAAGAGTATGCTCAATGTCGTAATGTTCCTTCAAAAAGGCGATTGCCTTATTGGCATAGAGATACAAGAAAGCTTCTTTTTTTGTCAAATTCTTTTTGTTAGCGAAACTGCTAACGCAAGTCACGACATAGGAAATCTTATTTAAGTCTTGTTCACACAAAGCCATAATTCTAATATATAAAAATTGGACAACAAAGCAACAACTAGGTTTCAGACCTTCATCTATAAAGATTCAAGCTTTAAACATCCGATAAATATGAAAAACGCCCTTTCGGAAAGAAAGGGCGTTTTCATAGTATTTTATTGACTTTCAACAGCCAATTTCTCGTCCCCGCGGACGAAGATGACTACGCCTTGCCACTTCGTGCCAGGCCTGGGCGGCTCGGCAACGTCCGTGCAAGCACGCCCGCTGCTCTCACCTTGTTACGCCTTCACAGTCGTGAAAGCGAACTTTTCTCCGTCGGCGTCGTTGGCCTCGAGGCCATCAGCGGCGGCAGCCCAAGTGAGCTTGACAGCTTGCGTCTCGCCAGCGATGTATGCTTCGTTTTCCGCAACGGCCTGCTTGAACACTTCGCTATCGCTGAACAAGGTCACTTCGATTTTGTCGGTGATAGTGTAGTTCTGGTCCTTACGGCGGTTCTGGATGCGGTTCACGAGTTCGCGGGCGACGCAAGCGCGGCGCAGGTCATCGGTAATCTTCAGGTCAAGGGCGATGGTGAAGTGCGTATCGGCTTCGACAGCGAGGCCTTCCGGCACAATGCGCTGGATCATTAGGCAGTCTGCGCCCACTTCGCCAAATTCGAACTTGATGGTGTCGCCTCCCTGCAGAGCCTTGATTTCATCAGCGCTCAGGCTGTTAAGCTTTGCGGAGATGACCTTCATGTTCTTTGCGTATTCAGGGCCCTTGGCCTTGATGCCGAGGAAGTTCGGCTTGGCGCTGAGCTTCACGAGCACGGTTTCATCTTCGATGAACTTCATTTCGCGGACGTTCAGTTCCTCGAGAATCAAGTCCTTCATCGTTTCTGCGACGTTCTTTTCGACAGCGCCGTGCGGCACGACAGTCATGGAGGCAATCGGCATACGGTTCTTTACGTTGTTCGTAGCACGAATGACGCGGCCCATTTCAACCATTCCGCGGACCATGGCGATGCGGTTCACCAGGGCTTCGTCCATGAGGCTCTGGTCTGCACTCGGGAATTCGCAGAGGTGTACGCTGACCGGGGCCTTGTCATCGACTTCGCGAACGAGAATCTGGTAGATTTCTTCGGCCAAAAGCGGGAGGAACGGAGCGAGGATCTTCGAGAAGTCCACGAGGACCTTGTACATGGTGGCGTAGGCGGCGTTCTTGTCGCCATCGTTTTCGCTCTTCCAGAAGCGGCGGCGGCTGCGGCGCACATACCAGTTCGTGAGGTCGTCCACAGCGGCGATAATGGCAGGCACCACGTTGTACAAACGGTAGGCCTTCATTTCGACTTCAACCTTCGCGGCCAAATCCTGCAAGGTGGCAAGCATCCAGCGGTCCAGTTCGTTTTCACTCTTGACTTCTTCACCCGGGTGCCACGTGAGCTGGCCCTTGGCGGCGTCGGCGTTGTGGTTACTGACGAAGAATGCGACGGCGTTCCACAGCGGGAGCATCACCTGCTTCACAATTCCCTTCACGCCTTCTTCCGAGAAGCGGAGGTCTTCGGCCTTGAGGGCTGCGGAGTTGATCATGAACAAGCGAATGGCGTCGGCGCCCGTACGTTCAATCAGTTCGTTCGGGTCCGGGTAGTTGCGCTTGGACTTACTCATCTTCGTGCCGTCTTCAGCCAAGATGATGCCGTTCACAATCACGTTCTTGAAGGCGGGCTTCTGGAACAAAGCGTTCGCAAGGACGGTCAAGGTGTAGAACCAGCCACGGGTCTGGTCCAAACCTTCGGCGATGAAGTCAGCCGGGAAGCTTGCTTCCACGAGTTCCTTGTTTTCGAACGGGTAGTGGCGGCTGGCATACGGCATGGAGCCGGATTCAAACCAGCAGTCAAACACTTCCGGAGTACGCTTGAATTCCTTGCCATCCTTCTTGATGACAATCTTGTCCACATAATGCTTATGCAAATCTTCGAGCGTTTCGCCCGTGAGGTCGGCCAGTTCCTTGATGCTGCCGACGGCAATCATTTCGCCATCTTCCGCAATCCACACAGGAATCGGAGTTCCCCAGAAGCGGTTACGGGAAAGGTTCCAGTCGCGGGCGTTCGCAATCCACTTGCCGAAGCGGCCATCGCGGATGTGCGCAGGCACCCAGTTCACGGTCTGGTTGTTTTCGACCATCCATTCCTTCAAAGTCTTCGTCACACCGTCGGCGCGGGTCACAGGCGCATCGATCTTCAGGAACCAAGTCTTCAAAGCGCGGTAAATCAGAGGAACGCCGGTACGCCAGCAGTGCGGGTAGCTGTGTACTATCACGTCCTGCTTGAACACGCGGCCCTGTTCCTTGAAGTAGCGGATAATTTCCTTGTCGGCTTCCTTCGCGCCCTTGCCCTGCCACATCGGCACCTTGTCGGTAAACTTGCCTTCGGTATCGAGCGGGTCGAAAAGGCCGAGGTCGAGTTCGGCACCCTTCTGGAAGTCCTCTTCACCGAAGGAAGGAGCGGTATGCACAGCGCCAGTACCGTCTTCCGTGCTCACGTAGTCGGCAGCGTAAATCTTGTAGTGGCGGGAAAGCTGTTCCGGCGTCACGTACGCATCGGAAATGTGCGACAGAGCCTCGTAGTCCTTGCCTACGAGTTCGGAGCCCTTGCAAGTATCCACGACGTTTGCGTTCTTGAAGTAGGCGGCGGTGCGGCTTGCGGCAATCCAGTATTTTTTGCCTTCGAATTCCACGAGGTTGTAGTCCATGTCCGGGCCCACAACGATGCAGAAGTTGGAGTACAAAGTCCACGGAGTCGTCGTCCACA
>JAZLIJ010000259.1:0-4712 GCA_045617325.1 Fibrobacter sp. | reverse complement strand
CTGACGGTCGCCGCCATTCTTCACGCCTTCCATGATGATGTTTTCGGTAGCCATGAACGGGAGTTCGGCCATGATGCGCTTTTCGATGACCTTCGGGTAGACCACGAGGCCGTTCGTCACGTTTTCGGCGATGATGAGCATTGCGTCCATAGCGAGGAATGCTTCAGGAATGGCGAGACGCTTGTTCGCGCTGTCGTCGAGGGTGCGTTCGAACCACTGCGTGGCCTGAGTAATGGCGGTGCTGTTCACCTGGGCCATCACGAAACGAGCGAGGGAGCAAATGCGTTCGCTGCGCATCGGGTTGCGCTTGTAAGCCATGGCGCTGGAGCCAATCTGGGTCTTTTCGAACGGTTCTTCCACTTCCTTGTTGCCCTGCATGAGGCGCATATCGGTAGCGAACTTATGCAAGGACTGAGCGATGGAAGAGAGCACCTGGTTCACGCGGTTGTCCCACTTGCGGGTGTAGGTCTGGCCGGTGATGGTGAGCACGCGCTTGAAACCAGCCTTCTCGGTCACCATGCGGTCGAGCTTCATAATCTTTTCTTCGTCGCCGTTGAACAGGTCCATGAAGCTGGCCTGGGTACCGGTGGTGCCCTTCACGCCGCGGAACGGCAGCACTTCGATGAGGAAGTTCACTTCTTCCAAGTCGATGAGGAGGTCCTGGAGCCAGAGGCAGGCGCGCTTACCCACCGTGGTGAGCTGGGCGGCCTGGAAGTGCGTAGCGCCGAGCTGGGCCATGTCCTTGTATTCCATCGCGAACTTGCTGAGCTTATCCATCACGCGGCAGAGGCGCTTACGAACGATAATCAAAGCCTGCTGCATCTGGATGAGGTCGGTGTTGTCGCCCACGAAAGCAGAAGTTGCACCCAGGTGGATGATGCCCTTTGCCTTCGGGCACTGCACGCCGTAAGCGTAAACGTGGCTCATCACGTCGTGACGGCGGCGCTTTTCTTCAGCTTCGGCAACGTCAAAGTTGATGTCGGTAGCGTGAGCCTTCAGTTCGTCCACCTGTTCCTGAGTGATGGGGAGGCCAAGTTCCATTTCGGATTCGGCCAAGAAAATCCACAGTTTGCGCCAAGTCTGGAACTTGTACTGCGGGCTGAAGATGAAACTCATTTCCTTAGAAGCATAACGCTGAATCAGCGGGCTTTCGAATTGATCACGCATTTTTCGTCCTTTTTTTGAATTTTACAGGGTAAATGTAGAAAACGAGACGAAAGACGAAAGACGAAAGACGAAAGAAATAGCCAAACTCGCAAGCGAATGCGGGGGAAAATCAGCACATGAACGGCATGATTTCTTCGGAAATCCCCAAAATGGCATAACATCCGTCAGGAACTAAATCATCAAGATCGCAAATATCCAATTCACGCTCTTGTCACCGAACCAATATCATGGCCGCACTGGTGTCAATAAACAATTTCGGAAGTTGCAAAAAATCACAAGTGTTAAAATTTGACAGTCGGAGAATGTATATTGTTGGTATGAGAAACGGAAAAAAGACATTGAATGTAAATATTAAAATGTCGGATGATTTTATTCGATGCCATTTGATTCCTTTTGTTCTTTTTTGGGCAGGAATCTTATCTCCTGTGGTTACTGACGAGGCCGTTGTAATTATTGGCGCTTTAGTTCCTTTTTACGGATATCTTTATTCTCTTTATGTTTCTAGAGGTAAAAAGACGCAGGCTATGAGTTCTGTATTGTGGTCTTTCTCGACGTCTTTACTTTTGTTTGTTCCTTTCGCTGGATTAAGGTATTTTTTTGAATCGTTCGAAACTGTTGCATGTATGATGGTTGTAAATATAGCTATGTCGGTTATTCTTTATTTTCTTGCGAGAATATCGCATGCTTGTGAAACAACTTTTATTTTTCCTTTTTACATTCCTCCTTCAGAATAAAAGGAAATTTCATCGTAGCTCTTTTCACCCCAAAGGAAAACATAGGCGGTCTTTTTCAATCGAATTTCAGCAAAAAAAAGAACAAAACTGCACTTTCGTGTCAAAAATCGCCTTTATACAACTTGCACTTTCGTGCATAAAATAGTATATTAAAACATGCACTTTCGTGACTGTTTGACTATGGAACGCAAAATAATCACAAAATTCAAGGAATGGAAAGCCCGATCAAAGGGCAAGACGGCCCTGCTTATTGACGGAGCCCGTCGCATCGGCAAGAGCTACGCTGTCGAAGAATTCGCCAAGGCGGAATACAAAAGTTACCTGCTGATCGATTTCTCGTACCCGCGTCCCGGAACGCTCAAATGCTTCCAGGAAGACTGTCATGACTTGAACATTTTTTTCGCCAAGCTTTCTGCCATATACGGTGTCCAGCTTTTCCGAAGAGATAGCGTTGTCATATTCGACGAAGTCCAACTGTATCCACCAGCAAGGCAGCTGATCAAGCAGCTTGTAAAGGACGGTCGATACGACTACATGGAAACAGGCTCCCTCATATCGCTGCACAAGAACGTCAAGGGCATCTTGATTCCGTCCGAAGAAGAACACCTACAAATGTTCCCCATGGACTTTGAGGAGTTTCTGTGGGCCGCTGGCGACCATGCCACAGTTCCGTTCTTAAAGACTTGCTTCGAAAGGAGAATGCCTCTAGGGCAGGCGCTTCACCGCAAGGTTTTAAACGATTTCCGCAAATACATGCTTGTAGGCGGAATGCCTCAGGCTGTTGAAGTCTACATTAGTACCGGAGATTTCGGGGAAGCGGACAATGTTAAAAAGCAGATTTTGTCGCTGTACTTTGCCGATGTTGGGAAATATGCAGGGAACGACGAGCAGAAGGTGTATTCCCTTTTGAACAACATCCCTGGGCAGCTTTCCAAAAAAGAAAAAAAATTCAAGCTCGCCGATGTAGCCGAAAACGCCCGCATGCGCCTATACGAAGACGCATTTGTATGGCTCGACAAAGCGATGATGATAAACCGCTGCGTGAACGCCACGGACCCCAATGTCGGCCTTGCCATGAGTGGCGATTACACGACCCAAAAATGCTATATGGGCGACACAGGCCTACTGGTGACACAAACATTCCGCGATGATGAATTTACAGACAACATTCTTTACAAGTCGGTGTTGCTTGACAAGCTGAATGTAAACGAAGGAATGCTGATGGAAAATATTATTGCACAGATGCTGCGTTGCAACGGCCACCACCTCTACTTCTATTCTCGGGTTGATTCCGCAAAACGCGAAAACCACATGGAAATTGACTTTTTGATTTCGAACCACAAGAAAATATCGCCTGTCGAGGTCAAGTCGTCCACCTACAAGAAGCATTCGTCTCTTGACAAATTCAGCACAAGGTTTAACAATAAGCTCGGAGAACGTTTTGTTCTGTATCCAAAGGATGTCATGACAAAGGATGGTGTGACTCACCTCCCCCTGTATATGGCCATGTTCCTGTAAAACTACCATAAATGGGATTAAAATCGATTTCGAAAACGAGCAACAGATAAGATTCTCAGAACTCCACGTCCTTCAGAAACCTCTTGAGCAGGAATGCACAAAAGTATGGAAGCGTGAGAATGTTGTTCTTGAAGCCAATGTTACCATGGACAAGTTTTATTCCGGTGGTGATGCTTGGGTAGGCGTCACTCTCAATAAGTTTCTTTAGCGACTTGGCGGTACCATTTGTCGCCTTGACCTCTACGGGCACCAGGGATTTTTTAGTACGGACAAAAAAGTCCACTGAAGCACAAGTAACCAAAGAACAACTTCGTTCAAACATTTTTAGCAATGTTTTCGCACACTTTTCTAAAAAAAAACGCAAGGTTTCCATGAATTTGGCCAACCAGTGCGGAAGTTTTCACAGAAAAATATAAACACAAGTAGACGTCAATATATGACATTTCGAAAAAAATCAAATTTCGCAACAGTCGATTTTTTGAAGTCAAGGAAAAAATGCCCAAGTGTTAAAATTTGACAGCCGGAGAATGTATATTATGGATATGACACCAGAAGAAATCAAAGAATATAATGAACGTTCCAAGAAGGAATTTGAAAGTTCAAGAATAGAGCTTATTCTTGGATATTTTGTTCCTTTTATTCTTTTTGTTTGTGGCGTTTGTTCTCCATTTGTTACGGATAATTTTTTTGTATGGATTTTTTGCTTAGTTCCTTTTTACGCATATGTTTTTTTTAGGTTCTTTAATTTCTCCCAAAAAAATGTCAAAACGTATGATGGAATCAATATTTTTTACTACAATTTTAGGAATTGTCGATTTTGTTTTTTCTTTGTTTTTCGGGAAATTTACAGGTAGTGTAGGTGTTTCTTTTGGGTTGATTATTGTCAATTCTGTATTGTCTATTCCTGTCGGAATCGTTCTATTTTTTGAACATCACATAGGGCGGGACCCCAGCTCGGAGTGGGGCATGCCCCAAAACAAGCCTCACCAGTATCCAAACAAGTTTGGCTGTTGGCTTCGGCTTACGGATTTGTGCGAGGCCGCACGTGCCCCTCTCTCCTTCGAAGACAATTCACACTAAGAGCATCCACAAAGAGGATAACTCAACTAAACTCCTAAAGGAGTAAGTTTCGTATAAAAGCTCTTGTGTTCATTAGCCTGCACCCTCCCCATCGTTGCGCGAGCGCCAACTTAACGGCTCAGCCATAACCATGCAAGCATGTTGCGTCATTCGCCTCGTCAAGTTGTGGCCGACGCTTTATTCTCACAACAACAGCCATTCTTCGTTTTAATT
>JAZLIJ010000258.1:0-2654 GCA_045617325.1 Fibrobacter sp. | reverse complement strand
ATGGGTAGACATTCCTGTAAATTTCGCGGTATTTGGGAAGATTCTCAGGATGTTCCTTGAGGTCGCGGGCCATGGCCCAGAACTGGCTCTTATTCATCTTTTCTCCTTTCCGGCGGACAAGCTAAAACAGCCGGACATTGTGTTTGCGAACACAAAAGTAGTGTTCAAAAGTTCACTACAAATCTACAAACGAATTTTACATTTGTCAAGAATTTCGTACAAAAAAATACCGTAATCCGTCTTCCGCCAAATCTTTCCATCTACGCGACAATGAACACAAGCGACCAAAACGTGATTGCCATGGATAACGCTTTCCAGCGAAGGTTCAAGTCTAGGATGATTCGCAACAAGCTTTCCGACGAAAAGAACCCCGGAAAGGCGCAATACAATATTCAAATTGATGGCACAGGCGTTTGTTGGGGAAAATTCCGCGAATGGATTAACAGTAAAATTTTGTCACCAGAAAACGATATCTCGAAAGCGGACGACAAATGCCTTGGTGGATGGTTTATAAGCACTTCTGTCAAAGAGAAAGGTGAAAACGGTATCGTCACCAAGTTCGATGACATTTCAAGGGAAGATTTCGCTGAAAAAGTTCTCAAGTACTTGTGGGATGATGTTTTCAAGCGCAATGCTGCAACTACTGTTTTCAAGAAGGGCTCTGGCACAGATGAATTCAAATCGCTTGCAGATTTGATTGATGCTTTCGAAGCGAAAAAAGAAGACGGAACGTATGAATGCGACGGTTTTGACGCTCTGGATAAAATTTTCCGGATGGAAGAAGAAGACAAGAATTTTCTAAAAAATGGCTGAACACATTCCGCATAAACTCTGCAAACGCCGGAAATCTTTCAAGGATTTCTGCGTTTATCTTGATTCCATAAATTCGTCTTCAAATGATGACGAACCATTTGTCGGCGTGAAAATTGTAAAGGGGAGCGAGCCGGATTCTTTCGAGCCTAGAATTTATTTTCCACGCGGATATCGGCCAGATTCAGCGGATTCTGACATTAAAAAATTGGATGCGGAACTCAAGGCGGATTTCTTCCGATTGATTTCTGTTATCAACGATGTGGCTCTGCAAAATCGTTTTCCTGACAACAAAAAGAGCGACGTAAAAATTGATTTTCCGATTAACGCATTTTTTTCGATTGTGCAATATTATCAGGACTTCGGCTATTTTGTAGAATCGGAAAACGTTTACAAAAAAGGCTGGTCAGGGAAAATCAGCTGGCCGCGAACGATAAAGCGCATTAAGCCACAGGTGATAAAAGACGAGAACGGCAAATATCATGTCGTTTATCTCAACCTGATTACTCGCCGGACGAGTTACAAGCAAGACAACTTGATTACTCTTATTCACAAGTTCTGCGTCTATGAGGCAGCAAGAACTGTCGGGCCGCTGCTAGGTATTACGGAAGGTGAATTCGATACGCCAGAATTGGAATTTGATTATGAACTTTTCGCGGATGTGCTGAAGGATAAAATCGCCTCAACCTTCAATGACAAGTTCCTGGAATTGTTCCATTCTCTATTGACGATTGTCAATTTTTTAGGGCGCAAAGAAAATCTTGCCAACGATGGTTCCGATATTTACTTCGGATTCAAAAAATTCGACCATGTTTGGGAAGGTATGGTTGACAGAATTTTCGGTACGGTAGTCAACAAGGGTAATTACGATCCTCATTTAAAATTTGTAGCAAGTAACGTCGCGGGCAATGCTGCGGACAAAACCGAATGCGTTGACCAAACTCTTGAAAGCGACGGCGATACGGGAGAAAGCCTGCGTTCCACTTTGCGCCCCGATACGATTATGGCGCTCGATGGCTCGGTGTTTATTCTTGATTCCAAATATTACAAATACGGAATCAAGAACAATACACAGTTTTTGCCAGGAGCGGAATCTGTCTGCAAGCAGATGGCGTATGCAGAGTTTGTAGAAAATCGTATGGGAGTTCCGCCCGAGAAAATTTTCAATGCGTTCATCATGCCGTATCATGCAGAGAATACTTCGCAGCCGCTTGGCATGGAAAATAAAGGTTTCATCTTTGGCGACTGGAAAAATATCGATGGGACAAGTGCCGATGGGAATCGCCCCTATCACAAAATTGCCTGCATTTGTCTCGACATGAAATCCGTACTGCGGAACTATTCTCCGAATTCGGATGCGCAAAATTCGCTTGCAAATATGGTGCGGGCGTCGTTCATCTGGAACGGGGCCTAGAATTTCTGATGAATTTGAAAAGGCTCATTAAAAATCGGGACAATTCCCAAAAGGAAGCGTCTCGTTTTCGTTTCAGGAATCCTTCAAAGCAAGGACATCTTTTTCGCTCATGCCGGTATAAGCACAAATCTTGCTTATCGGCTCGTTTGCAGCAAGCATCGCTTTCGCTATTTCCAATTTCGTCTCGGAGACCCCTTCTTTTCGTCCCTCTTTTCGGCCTTCTTCTTTGCCTTCCCTTTTTCCTTGCAGGTAGGAACCCTGCTTTTCGTAAAGCATGTCTGTCATGTTGTCTACCTCTCCTGAAACTCCGTGCTTTAGCACGGGAAAGTGGCTTCGCCACTTGATAGTTGAAGGATGTCTTTTTCGATGAAACTTCGCAACTTTAGTTGCGCTAAAGTTTCACGAAAGAAGACCAAGAGTAAAAGTTCAT
>JAZLIJ010000257.1:0-1938 GCA_045617325.1 Fibrobacter sp. | reverse complement strand
TACGCAATCCTCGACATGCAGGGTCGCGTCATGACTACCGGTTCCGTGGAATCCGCTAACTTCAGCGTGGCCTTGCCCCGCTCTGGCAGCTACATGGTCCGCGTCGGTTCACAGACCCAGCGTGTGAACGTAAGGTAACTTTTCGCACGGTTACTTTGAAAATAAACTGAAATAAATCGCAGAAATTCAGAGAAATGGGCTCCAAACGCTAAAAGAAATGCTGTTTGGAGCCCATTTTCATATTCTGCTTCCTGAAAATGAAGAAATTTTACGCCTGGCGTACATTGATAGATGAATCTCCAAATCGGCCAAAAATGCACATTACAAAAATTGTAAAACAAAAAGTGTAAAATTGTTGATTTTTACACAAAATGTAAAGAAATTGGCAAAATCCTACAATTATTGTATAAAATTTGATAAAAAACTTGTGGTAATGTTTTTCACTCTTTGTTATTTTTCAAGCGTCAAAATTTAAAATAAACTCTCAAATTGCCCCTTAAAGGACTTATTATGGCAAAAATCGCTATTCTCGGTTATGGTAACTTGGGCCGCGGCATCGAATGCGCAGTCAAGAAGACCAAGGACATGGAACTGGTTGCAGTGTTCACCCGTCGTGACCCTGCTACTGTCAAGATTCAGACTCCGAACATTCCTGTTCTCAACGTCTCTGAAATCGAAAAGTGGGCCGACAAGATCGACATGCTGGTGATCTGCGGCGGTAGCGCTACTGACCTTCCCAAGATGACTCCGGAAATGGCTGCCAAGTTCAACGTTATCGATACTTTCGACACCCACGCCAACATTCCTACTCACTTTGCAAACGTCGATGCTGCCGCCAAGGCTGCTGGCAAGATTGCCATGATCTCCGTGGGTTGGGATCCGGGTATGTTCTCCCTGAACCGCGTCTATGCAAATGCAATCCTCCCGGATGGCAAGGACTACACCTTCTGGGGCAAGGGCGTTTCTCAGGGTCACTCCGACGCTGTCCGCCGCATCAAGGGCGTGAAGAATGCCAAGCAGTACACCTGCCCGGTTCCGGAAGCTCTGGAAGCCGTCCGTAGCGGTTCCATGCCTGAACTGACCACCCGTCAGAAGCACACCCGCCTTTGCTACGTGGTTCTTGAAGAAGGCGCAGATGCAGCCTACGTCGAAAACGAAATCAAGACCATGAAGAACTACTTCGATGAATACGACACCACCGTAAACTTCATCAGCGAAGAAGAATTCAACGCAAACCACAGCGGTCTCGCTCACGGTGGTTTCGTGATTCGTACCGGCAAGACCGGCATGAACAACGAACACACCCACGTGATCGAATACAGCCTGAAGCTGGACTCCAATCCGGAATTCACTACCGCTGCTGTGATCGCTTTTGCCCGCGCAGCTCTCCGCATGAAGGCTGAAGGCAAGACCGGTTGCTTCACCGTTCTCGATGTTCCTCCTGCATACTTGAGCGAACAGAGCGGCGAAGAACTCCGCGCTCATCTTTTGTAACCGCTCGGCTAAAGTCCTGCGCCCATTACAGTTTGTAAAAGATTAAAAGATCGCTCGCTTATGCGGGCGATTTTTTGTATATAAGAAAACTACCGGCTAGGCCGGTAGTTCCGTAAAAGCCTTCTGGCGGTCATGAAAAAAAGAAATCCTTTGACTAATATTGAAATGCGGTCTGCCAACTGCATCACAATAAAATCAAAGGATTTGAAATGAATGATAGAAATAAATCAACCGCACACACCACCTGGAACTGCAAGTACCATATTGTGTTCGCACCGAAGTTCAGGAGGAAAATCCTCTATACCCAGAAAAGGGAAATTGTGGGACGAATACTTAGAAAGCTTTGTGAGTGGAAGGGTGTAGAAATTTTGGAAGCGGAAATTTGCCCCGACCATATTCACATGCTTGTCGCCATACCTCCGAAACTTTCGGTATCGAGTTTTA
>JAZLIJ010000256.1:0-1116 GCA_045617325.1 Fibrobacter sp. | reverse complement strand
ATGTGCGGCACTCCAAAAAAAATACGACGGCTACCATTTCAGTGAAAATTCCCCGGACATCTACAATCCGTTCAGCTTGATTAATTCCTTGAGCGAACGAAAGCTTGCCAACTTCTGGTTTTCGACAGGCACACCAACGGTCTTGGCCAAGTTAATCAAGAAGTTCAAAATGGAACCGGAGATGTTCAATGAGGGTTTTGACGCTTCGCAAGACATGTTCGATGCTCCGACGGAGACCGCCACTGATCCGATCCCCATGCTTTATCAAAGCGGGTATTTGACCATCCGAAAATTTGATGGATATGCGTATAACCTCGGATTTCCGAATGAGGAAGTCCGTACGGGATTCCTGAAAGCTCTGATGCCTTATTACGCAAATGAAAATGCAAATCAGAACGAATCGTTTATTGTTCGCTTTACGGCGTGTCTTCGCAAGGGAAACCTGGATGAGTCGCTCGCGCTAGCCAAAGCGTTTATCAGTTCTGTACCCTACAACGCCACGAAACAGAACGAGAATTACTACAGGACTCTGTTCTTCTTTATCTTCAAACTTTGCACTCCGTATGTGGTCAAGGTTGAAGAATGCAGTGCGGCGGGCCGCGCCGACGCCGTGGTGGAAACCGCCGACAGCGTTTACGTTTTTGAGTTCAAGCTGGATGCGAACGGAAGTGCCGATGACGCCCTGAAGCAAATCGACGACAAGGGCTATTTGATTCCGTATTCCACGACACTCAAGGCCGACGGCACAAAGAAGCGCTTGCTCAAAATCGGAGTCGCCTTCGATGCCGAAAAACGCACCATCGGTGAGTGGAAAATCGTAAACGCGTAGTGGTCCGCCCCTCATCCAGCCCTTTCATACCTCATTTTCAATTTTGAGAAGTTACAGACGCAAAGATTGCGTTGTTGGTATTTCGTTCATACAAAAAGCCTCAAATTTAAAATCTAACCAGCCGCGTTTTTTTTTCAAAAAAACTCCCCCCCAAAAGAGGTGTTTTAGAGCCTTTGTGGCCGCAACCTACATCAAGTTGCAGGACGCCTACGTGTCTGAACGTAACGCAGTCGGTACTTGGAAGCAGGTTGGTTATGTAGCTCCGGGTGCTACGACAGCTGGTGTTA
>JAZLIJ010000255.1:0-44500 GCA_045617325.1 Fibrobacter sp. | reverse complement strand
ACGCTGCAAACGGATACGGCTCGTGTCGTGCGACGGGGCAAGGTGGATACGCAACTGCGTCGAGAACTTCTGCGAGAACGCCGAACGTTGCGTGGACCCGTTCCATGTGGTGCAGTGGGCGATGGACTCACTGGACAAAGTGCGTTGCGAATGGTGGCAAAGGATCCGCCAGGAAGAACATAGGGAGAAGCGGAACCGCGGACGTCCGGCAAAGGGCTCGGAGAAAAAGCGGTCACTTGCCTCAGCAATAAAGGACTCCAAGTTCGCAGTCGGCAAGGCCGACCAGAACCTTACCGAAAACCAGCGCAAGAAACTGGAACTCATCGAGATCAAGTGTCCCGAACTGTTCAGGGCAAGAAGCCTGAAGGAGGCGTTGCGGACCATCTTCAGCATGGACTACACGCAAGCCAAGGTGGAACTGGACAAGTGGCTGGGCTGGGCGCAACGCAGTCGTTTAGAACCGTTCAGGGAGCTCAGGAAGAAAATCCTGCGACACTACGACGGAATCCTAGCGTCCATAAAGTACGGGCTGTCAAACGCAAGAATAGAGGCTATCAACAACAAGATAAAGCTCGTTATCAGGAAGGCGTACGGGTTCAGAAACATACAGAACATGCTGGACATGATAAGGCTAAAATGCGGGTGCTTTGCGGTCAGCCTTCCGTGGGAGAGACTAGAAAATGCTGCTTAGACTCCTCCCAACCCCTCCACACATAGTTACGATGCCTCCTTTTTTTGAAAGGGAATTTTGCTATCCGGAAAAATTGATTTCATACAAATTGCTATCATTACAATCATATTTTCGCTGGGGAAAAATCCATGAAGAAAATTTTATTGACGTTCATCATCATCTGCACCATGGCGCTTTCCGGGTGCGCCATTCTGCTAGGTGTTTCACCGGTAACAAATATCAATTTCGGCGGGATGCACATTTTCGTCCGGGCCTCAACAGCAAACCTTTACCTTGTTACAAACACACCCGAAGAATTCGAAGCGGACCTGCCATTTCACAGCGTCACCAAGGTCAAGTATAAGCAACCCATTTACGACAGCACCTACGGTTTCTCGGGAATCAGTCTTTACACAGACGATTTGGAAATGGATTTCAAGCTGGCGCCTTACGATAAAATGTCCACAGAATCCCCCGATAAATTTCCAAATGACGGAAGCGATTCCACAAAATCTGTCGCCTTGTTTGATAATTTCTTCGTAGACGACTTCACAAAAATCTCCGCAGAAATCGTCTACGACACTGAAAAAAATGTGACTTACAAATGCTTCACCAGAATTACGGAATTCGGTCCGCAGGATGTCTGCGGTGCAGCCCGCTTTTCAAAAAAAGGAAACGTTGCCTTCTTCGCTATGCAAAGTAAAGACATCGGCATGGACAAAGTCAAGGAGAAAATCCTCGAGACAATCAACAGCGCAGTGTTCAAAACCGAACAGTAAAAAACTCCGCATTTGCAGCAGACCAAAAAGCGAGGCCAAAGCCTCGCCTTTCTTATATCCGCTCGGCACCAGCCGAGCCACTATTTACTGTCTACATTCTACTGTCTACTACAATAGACCCTTCAGCCAAAGAGCGAAGAACCTGTCGTACACCACATACCCTTTAGGCGTTTGCATCACGTATTCCTTATCAAGCAAAAATTCAAGAGCACGATTTACGCTACTTGCAGTTTTCAGCCCACTTTTACGAATAAATTCCCCAGAATTTACAGTCTTTACGCATCCCTCGTAAGCAATGGCTATCAAAAGGGCATTCTGGTTTGATGTCAAAATATTTTGCATGCGCTGATAAATATCTGTTTCAGACATCATAATTTTAGTGACGCACATATTCACGTCATCCTGGCATACCTTTTTTGGCGCCATTTCGTACAAGCGGTTCAAAACCGCCTGCATGTACCAGGTATGGCCCTCCAAGCGCTCGTACAAATCATGGAAGACATCCTTAGGCAAACTGATTTTCGCCTTTTTCATCCAGCCATTGGCAAATTCGTAATAGGCATTTTCATCAATGGCGTAAAGATGGAACATCTCCGTGCTACGATAAAATGGATGCTCTACGGAACTGAACATTTCCGACATCAAGTGATGTTTGCTGCCGGAAAATATAAAATGGACATTGGGGCAAAACTGAATATAGGAGCGAAGCAAAGCTTCCACATTATCGTCTTCATATTCGGCAATCTGCTGAAATTCATCAATAGCGACGAAGCATTCCCTATCCGCATTTTTTAGATAATCAAAAATTTCCTGTAAGGTGTTTTTCGCATCCTTCGGCTGAAATTCAAGACCGGATTGCGGAAGGCCTGTCACCGGATCCATGGATACATTCAGCTTGCAGCTTTTGAAGGCGGCGATAGCAGCATTGAGCGCCTTCTTGCCAAGTCCATCAAGAGTCCCCAAAATGGCCTTACCCAAAAAAGCGACAAAATTTTCCAAAGAGCGAGTCGGAAATATATCCACATAGAAACAGGCCGCAGTCTTATCGCGTTTCCTTATTTCATCGAAAACGCGGAGAACAAGCCCCGTCTTTCCCATACGACGGGGGCTCAGCAAAGTAATGTTGCGCCCGTTTTTCAAGGACGAAATCAACTGTTCCGTTTCCTGTTCGCGGTCGCAAAAATACTTTGAACCACCATAACCATAGATGAAGAAGGGATTAAAAGAATCGCTCATGCAATTAAATATAACAAAATTACACAAAATGCGTAACGCAAATTGTGTAATTTTTCATACATTCCCACCGCTTTTGCAACATGCAAAAAGCGAGGCCGAAGCCTCGCCTTTCTCATATCTGCGCGCAGCGCCTAACTTCAACTAATCACCAGCCACTAGCCACTAACCACTGAAATCGGCGCAGCCGATTTGTGAGCAAAAAAGCCCTTGGTCTTTAACCAAGAGCTTTTTGCGAGAGCGAGGGCCAACCACAGGTTCTCTACCAGCAGTTTGCCCGAGCGGTCATTACAGCAAGCCCTTGAAGAAGTCATTTCCCTGTGACGACTCCGCATTTGACCACCGCAAAAAAGAACGCACCTAGTCAAATGCTCCGCGCTTCAACGACTCGTTAAGACGAGTCGTTTCCGCTTGGCGGCGGGCAACTCCGCATTCGCAACATGCAAAAAGCGAGGCCGAAGCCTCGCCTTTCTATGTCGCTCGACACCAGCCGAGCGACTATTCACAGTCTACTTCCTACAGTCTACTACAAGAGTCCTTTAAAGAAATCATTACCTTTATCGTCGACCAAGATAAAGGCGGGGAAGTCCTTGATAGTGATCTTGCGGATGGCTTCCATGCCGAGTTCCGGGAAGGCCACGATGTCGTTCGAAAGGATGTTCTGTTCGGCAAGGATGGCAGCCGGGCCGCCGATGGAGCCGAGGTAGAAGCCGCCGAACTTCTGGCAAGCGTCGGTAACATCCTGGGAGCGGTTGCCCTTCGCGACCATGATCATGGAGGCGCCCTTGGACTGGAAGCGCATCACGTACGGGTCCATACGACCGGCGGTTGTCGGGCCGAAGGAACCTGTGGGCATGCCTTCCGGAGTCTTGGCAGGTCCAGCGTAGTAAATCGGATGGTTGGAGACAACTTCAATCACCTTCTTTTCGATGTCGGTGAGTTCCTGACCAGCTTCCTGCTTGTCAAAGATTTCTGCAATCTTCATGTGGGCCATGTCGCGGGCCACAATCATCGTGCCCTTGAGGCTGAGGCGAGTCTTCACCGGATACTTGGTGAGGTCAGCAAGCACTTCCTTCATCGGACGGTCAAGGTCGATTTCCACAGCCGGGGCCATGTTCACGGATTCGCCCTTCGGCAGGTACTGTTCCGGATTGTGTTCCATCTTTTCGAGCCAAAGGCCGTTTTCATCGATGCGGGCCTTGATGTTGCGGTCTGCGGAGCAAGAAACGCCGATGGAAACCGGGCAGCTTGCTGCGTGGCGCGGGCAACGGATGACGCGCACGTCATGCACAAAATACTTGCCACCAAACTGGGCACCGATGCCCGTCTTCTGGCAGATGTGCAGAACCTTTTCTTCCATTTCCACGTCGCGGAACATGCGACCGCCTTCGGAACCCGTGGTCGGAAGGTCATCGAAATAACCGCAGCTTGCAAGCTTCACCGTGTGGGTGTTCATTTCAGCAGAGGTACCGCCAATCACAATGGCGAGGTGGTACGGCGGGCAAGCAGCAGTACCCAAGGTCTTCACCTTGTCGCTGATGAACTTTTCGAGGTTCTTCGGGTTGAGGAGAGCCTTGGTCATCGGCCAGTAGTAAGTCTTGTTGGCAGAACCACCACCCTTCGCCACAAAGAGGAACTTCATTTCGGCGCCTTCGCCTGCTTCCACGTCAATCTGGGCAGGGAGGTTGCAAGCCGTGTTCTTTTCTTCGTACATGGTCAAGGGAGCAATCTGGCTGTAGCGGAGGTTCTTCGTGGTGTAAGCGTTGAAGATGCCTTCGGAAATAGCCTTCTTGTCGTCAGCGTCGGTCCACACCTGCTGGCCCTTTTCACAAATACAAATGGCGGTACCGGTATCCTGGCAGAACGGGAGGATGCCCTTGGCGGCAACGCAGGCGTTCTTCAAGAGAGTAAGGGCGACGAACTTGTCGTTGTCGCTCGCTTCCGGGTCCTGGAGAATCTTCGCGACCTTGGCGGTGTGTGCAGGGCGCAGGCGGAAACTCACTTCTTCGAAAGCGGCCTGAGCCATCTTCGTGAGGGCTTCGGGGGCGACCTTCAAAATCTTCTTGCCTTCGAATTCGGCGACGGAAATGCCTTCCTTGCCAAGATTCACGTATTCAGTCTTGTCTTCGCCGTGCTGGACGGTTGCTTCGTACTTGAATTCCATGTGTACCTCTATTTTAGTGTTTAGTGGTTAGTGGCTGGTGGTTGTTTTCAATTATAAATTATGAGTTATGAATTATAAGAAAGTGTAAGGCGGCGAAGCCGCGATTATAAGTCTTGTAATTCGTACTTCGTAATTCATAATTAGTGAAAAATCCTGTTTACTAATCACTGCTTACTAATCACTTCAAATGTTACGGGGAAAAGATAGATTTTTTAAATCCAAAGCCAAGACCCACACACCAAACCCCTCTTCCCAATCCCCTATTCCTCCTTCATTGTTCATTGCACAATCGCTTCGCTCCCGTGCCAAAAGCACGCAAGGTTATGAAGCAGCAAAATGCTTGCATTTTGATATTTCATAACCGCAGCTGCGAACGCCTACGGCGTTCAATGCTAGGCTCGGAAATGTCCAAGCAAGCTTGGCCGCTTCACTCGCCTTACGCATTCGTGTTAATTGTTCATTGTTCATTGTTAATTGTTCATTGTTAATTGTTCATTGTTAATTCACTATTCTAAATTTGCATCCAAATTCACTAAATTTCAATTTTCAACAAACTTGTCTATGATAAAAAATTTCTCGCAGCAATCGCACTCCTAAGCACAGCCATTTTCGCCGAAGAAGATTCCAAGTGGGAATTCAACCTCGACGCAGGATGGACCGTCAACTCCGGTAACGTGAATAGCCAGACATTCACAAACAGCGCTTCTGCTGACCGCAACGATTCGACCTTATCCTTCAACATTCACTATGAATACACCTACGCAGAAACCGACGACAAGGAAACCAACAACGAATTTACCGCCGGTCTAAAGTTCGACATTTGGCAATACGACCGCTGGAGTCCCTTCTTCGCCTCCGAATACATCCGCAACGAATACAAGGGCTACAACAACAAGCTCAGCGTTCTCGGTGGCGTAAAACTCCGAATCTACACGATTCCCAAAGTTTGCGACTACTCCATCAGCGGTGCAGTCGTAGCCGATTTTGTCGATTACACCGACGACGAAACCGAACTGAACCCGAGAGTCTTCCGTTGGTCCGCCCGCCTGAAAATCAAGCAGAAACTTGGAGACGCAGTGACCTTGAACCACAGCACCTTCTACCAGCCCTCCATCACCGAACCTCGAGAAGACTGGGTGATAACAACTGAGACCTAGCTGGAAACCGAACTTACAAAGCACCTCTTCTTCGACACCGCATTTAAATACGAATACCGCAGTCTCATCCCCGATGACGTAGAAAATCATTATGACACGGAAACAATCCTAACGCTCCGCCTAAAATTCTAGAGCTGAACAGAATTTCAGGTACAAAATGTATTTCCGACAAAATCAGTCTTTTTTAGAGATTTTTTTGCATTTTTACAGAAAACAACAAAACGAAATTTAAAAGATGAATTATCTTTTGGTCGTAAAAGTTTAAAAAAGAGGAATAAATATGAAAATTAAAAACTTGATTATGGCAACCATGCTTGCTTCCGCAATGGCTTTTGCAGCAGAAGCCGCAGCACCCGCACCGGCAACTGAAGCAGCTCCCGCTGCAGCAGAAGCACCGGCAAAGGTTGAAGCAGCTCCGGCACCAGCAACTGAAGCTGCGCCAGCTCCGGCAGCACAAGCAGAAGCCGCTCCGGCAACCGAAGCAGCAGCACCTGCACCAGCAACTGAAGCAGCTCCCGCTGCAGCAGAAGTACCGGCAACCGAGGCCGCAGCTCCCGCAGAAGCAGCTCCAGCCACAGAAGCCGCGGCTCCCGCAGAATCCGCCGAAGTTCTCGAAGCTAAAACTGAGGCACCGGTAGACTCCGCCGCTCTCGCCAAGGCAGAAGAAGAAAAGAAAGCCGCCGAAGAAGAAGCCAAGGCCAAGGCAGAAGAAGAAAAGAAAATGGAAGAAACAACCGCTGGTTCCGCAAAGACAACCGTCATGGACAACCCGTGGGAATTCCTCGCAGTGAGCGCCGCCTTCCTTGCATCCGTTCTCCTGATTATCTTCACCGGGGACTGATTCTAGACTTCCTTTGGAAATTAAAAAGAGTCCGACGTTGTCGGGCTCTTTTTTGTTAGATTCAGTTTTTCAGCATCAAGGCAAAGCTCAGTTCCTGACGCTGCTTTTAGCTTC
Organism: Fibrobacter sp.; assembly: GCA_045617325.1. Taxonomy (GTDB): domain Bacteria; phylum Fibrobacterota; class Fibrobacteria; order Fibrobacterales; family Fibrobacteraceae; genus Fibrobacter. The sequence goes on along the minus strand of JAZLIJ010000255.1, from coordinate 37,542 downwards.
TTTCCACAGTTGCTGCAAGCCTTCCAGGCCTACATCCTTTATCTCGCAGCCACGCTCTTTCACAAGACGTTCTACTTCGCGGAATCTTTTTTCAAACTTCGTGTTGGCACGCTGCAAAGCAATTGAAGCATTGAATCCGCAATGACGCGCCACATTCACCAAGCTGAACATGATGTCGCCAAACTCATCTTCCATGCGGTCGATGTTCAAATTTTTCTCCGTTGCAGCCTTCATCTCTGCACGGAATTCTGAAAATTCCTCCTGCGCCTTGTCGAATACAGGCTCAGCGCTTTCCCAGTCAAAACCCACGCGGGCCACGCGGCGGATAATATCCTGCGAACGCGCCAGCGGCGGCATGCTTTTGCTTACCTTGTCCATAATCGAAGCATCGGCCATCTTCAAGTTGTTCTTTTCCTTCGCCTTGATACTATCCCATTGCCGCGACACAGCATCAGGCGTATCGGCGTTTGCATCGCCAAAAACGTGCGGATGCCTGCGAATCATCTTTTCGCAAATTCCGTGAACAACATCGTCCACATCAAAAAAGCCCTGTTCGCTCGCGACCTGCGCATGAAAAAAAACTTGGAGCAAAACATCTCCAAGTTCTTCGCACATGTGTTCCTTGTCGTGAGCCTGGGCCGCATCGATAAACTCGTATGCTTCTTCGACCAGGTATGGCAACAAAGAACAAGTATCTTGTTTCTTATCCCACGGACATCCGTCAGGGCCGCGAAGCCTTGCCATGATATCCGCCAAATCCTTAAACGTGTATTTCATGACGCCAAAGATAGAAAGAGACTTGCGTTTCTTTCAAGACCCAGGTCAAAAAATACTAAAGAAGACTCACTCCACATTTCGATTTTTGATTATTCAAATCATCGGTCAAATCATTTGGATTCACCTTTTTGGCATCAGGAGGCGTTTCGCTAGAATTTTCATTCAAAGGGACTCCTCCGTTTACTTTTTCGAGTTCCTTGTCGTTCAGTTTTTCATTTGACATATTTTTCTCCTTATTTTAAGACAATAAAAAACAAAAAATTCATTCCTCTTTATTTTTTTCATTCGCAAGAAAAAAAATCCCCCATAATAATTTTTGAAATGGGCTCATATAATTTCTTGAGGATGGCTTCAAACAATTTAAAAAGCTAATCCCACCAACCACATTTTCAAGATCTTCATCTTTCAATTTTTCAGACGGCATAAGCACCTCCTAGATTAAGCTCCCCTATAAATATACCCTCAAAATCATAATTCTGTTCATTTTACTTTTGAGCTTTACATCAAGCACCCAAACCATTTCAACTTTTTTTCAAAGAAATTGGTCTTTTTCATTCATTTTCTGTAAATTCTATATCGTCTTTTTTAGAATATTCTTCAGTATATCTTTTTTGCATATTTTCAGAATTTTCCAATTTGAGGTTACTCATGGAAAAAAGTGACGCATATAAAGAATACAGAGAACTCACCCCAGAGGACTATCCTCTACAACTTGATCAATCCAAATTTAAACCCAAGCGGCTATTCAGTAAAGGACGCCTCCCCGATGCAAATAAAGTCGGTATCGCCATGGTAGGCACAAGGCGGCCAAGCGCATCCGCCGAAGAACTCTGCAAACGGCTTATCTATTCACTCAAAGGCACAAAGGCCGTTATCGTATCAGGGCTAGCACAAGGCATCGATTACCTTTGCCACAAAGCAGCCATCGAAGCGGGCATTCCAACAGTCGCCGTTCTTGCACAAGGACTCAACGCAAAAATAGAAGGAGACCGCGGTACCTTGGCAAAAAAAATTCTGCAATCCGGGGGCGCCCTCATCAGCGAATACGAAGGAGAATGTCCCGCCTACAAGGGAAATTTTGTCGCTAGAAATCGTATCATCAGCGGCCTAAGTCAAGCAACAGTCATTGTCCAATGCCACAAAAAAAGCGGAGCCCTTATCACCGCCGAATACACTCTCAGCGAAGGTAAACCGCTATTCGCCGTCCCCGGGAACTTCGACTGCGAAAACTATAGCGGCCCTAACGCACTCCTCGACGCAGGCAAGGCGACACCCGTTTTCATTCCAGAAAATCTGCGTTCAGTCATCGGACTTCCGAGAGAAGAATGCGAAACAAGTGTCGGACAACTACAGCAATACGGAATCACCCTTTCTAATAACGCAAAATCCGTTTTCAGCCAATTCAATGGGTTTCGCAAAACATTTGCCGAACTTCAGCACGAAACCGATTTCACCGCGCCCGAACTTTTAGCTATATTAACAGAGCTGGAAATATCTGGACTCGTTAGTTCAAAAGACAACTTCCAATTCTATTTCAACGGAGCATAAAAGTGCACATTCGCCTATTCATTGGAATTGCCGTCACCATTATCACCTTCGCGTTCATGGTGTTTCAGCTCCTGTTCGGTAAAAACAGCATTCCAGAACAGCACAATATTTCCAAGGATATCGAACTCTATCAAGCACAAATTGACTCGCTAAATCAAGTCATTCTTCAACGTAAAGAACTCATCAAGAAGCTCAAGACGGACAGTCTCTACAAGGAAGAAATCCTCCGCACCCACTACGGCATGAGCCGTGAAGGCGAGAAGGTTTTTCAATTTGTAAGGTAATAATCGCTGCTAGAGAAGCCAATTTAGTGGCTGGCGGTTAGTGATTGGTGGTTAGGAATTAGTTATAAATTATGAGAAAGCGTCAGGCGGCGCAGCCGCGATTATAAATCTTGTAATTCGCGCTTCGTAATTCATAATTAGTGAAAAATCCTGCTTACCAAGAGCGAGCAAGATGAGAAATGCAGAAACGAGCTCGCTCATTTCTATATCCGAGTCGAAGCAGCGGACGCAGAAAGCGTCAACCACAGCATACTTTCATCCGCTTTTTAACGCAGAAAATGGGAAACGTCATCCCGTGCTCCGACACGGGATCCCACCGCAACATCCCTACCGTCCCTTGTGATTGATTTCTCCAGGAAGAAGCTGGCCAGGACTAGTGCGTTCCGCATCCAAGCCTTTCAAATTCGGATTATAAGCCTTGATTTTTGACTTCTGCACTTCAGCCTGCACATCAATCAAATGGCGTTCCCATTCCTGAATGGCGCCATCCAGTTCCTGACGCGAATTCAGCATCAGCTCTTTCAATTGCATCAGTTCCAGCATCTGGTCGCGCTTCATTATCCAAAGTTCCTCTTCTTCAGGCATGCGCTCGATGTTGAAGAGCAGGTTCAGATATTTTTCCTCGGCCTTGCGATAAGACTTGTACAAATCCTCGTAGACCATGTCGCGATCGTACGCCATCGTCTGCTGCGAAGAGACATGCGTCGCGCAACTAGCCAAAAAAGAAGCGGCAATCAAAAGCAAGAACTTACGCATCATTGAGCAATTTCCTCAACAGGCTTCTTGATGTTAAAGAGACGTTCGTTCGTAATGTGGCTTGTGAACGTCACCGTGTCCTTCGTCACCGGATTCACCATCGTATGCGTTCCGACCTTGACTTCTCGTTCCTGACAGGGAATACCCGTCGCAGGATCAATCATGACCTCGTATTCCGTAACATAATCCGCATGAAGCCCCTTGGAATAAGACTTAAACTTATCCGGGATGATGTTGCTACCGACATGCTGTTCCCAAATGTAATACGGGAAGCTTTCCACTTCTTGCAGATAAACTACGTAGTCCAGGCAATGGCGATGGTCGCGATTTTCAAAGCCCTTCGTCACAACAGAATCCACCTTGATCAACGCAAAGTTCAAGCGCCCCTGATCCTTGAGCAGCTGTGTGATATTTCCCTTCACAGGAACAGTCCCCTTGAGCAGGTGGTCCATTTCCCAGCGATGTCTTTCAAGGCGATTCAAGTGCGGCTTGTATTCAGGATTCAAAAGCTGCTTACGCCATCGTTCCGGCATCGGTATATGAGCAAGCAAAGTATCGTAGCCATCTTCAAGACCTTCAATACTCAGCACGTTGCGGTCTACGGCCTTCAGGTCAACATTCTTGACGCGCCAAGCCAATTCCGAGGGCATAAAGTTTTTGAGGTAGCCGCGGGACTTGTCAATGACATACTTGCGTTTAAGCACGAGCGTATCGCCAGAGGTGGAATAGTTTAAATCGGCATACGTTGCCGTGATGGTCCCCATTTTTTCTTCGCCCTTTAGGTCGATCGTTGCAAAATAACTTTCGACATACAGGTCTATATCTACAGGAGACGCCACATTATAGTTGACCGTGACTTCCTTTTCGCCACAGGCACAAAGCCCCAACGCGAGCACGGCAAGCGCGCCACACAAGATTTTTTTCATCATCAAAATACCGTTAAAATTTACTTGTTACGAACAAGTGTCAATTCTTTTACAACAATAGGACCTTTTTCCGAGGAAACTTCAACCACCACGGAACCAGGACCTTTTTGTTTTGTCATTTCGTGTGCGGTCACAAGTCCACCGCCCTTAGCCTTGCCCTGCAACGTATAGGAGCTCAGCTTGTTATTCACACGAACCCTGTGACTCCAAACTTCCTTGCCCCTATTGGCAAGCGTACCTTCATAGAATCGGAAAGTCAAATAATCAAAGTCAAAACCTGTACCGTAACGGAACTCGACAATGAGCGGATCGAACAAGTCAAATGAGCTCGCCGTATCGGCTACAGCACGAGACCCGGGATTCCATTCCCTACCACAAACGATAACCGGATCACTCGTAGAGCAGCCAGTAAACAAGGCGCCCAGGGCAAGAGCCGAAATCAGGAAGACTTTAGTTTTCGTTTTCATTATTCCACCTTTTAAAGGAAAAAAAATCACAATAAACAAACTAGAAAATTTCAAATGAGGAGATTGGCGGTCAAGCCGCAAATGGTCGGGTTTTCAGCAAAAAGAAGTAAATTTATGTTAAAGTTTCATGGAGCAAATTTTGCAACAGGAATGAAGCAGGGTTTCATTTAGGTTTATTTACATTATTTTATTTACAATACAAATAAAGCATAAAATTTTTATTTTTTTTACAAACGGAACAACGAGAAGCATCAAGCTTCCACCCTGTAAAAATTTGCGTAGGCGTTTATCGGCTGAGAACAAACATCATCTCAAGATGCGGAGTCTGCGGGTAAAAGGCGAAACCCTCGGCGTGCTTGAGCGAAAAGCCCGCACTTGCAAACTTTGCGTAATCGCGCGCCAACGTCACCGGGTCGCAGGAGACGTAAATCAGGCGGTTGACGGAACTTTTGACAATTGCATCGAGCGCTTCTGGCGGAAGCCCCGTACGCGGTGGATCCACGATGAGCGTCGCAGGCACATCGACCACATTCTGGACAAGCCATTCCTCGGCAGGAGCGGAGACATTTTCCACCTGCGGCTGTGCAGCAGCTAGCGACTGCGAATTCTGCGACGAAGGCTGCTGCGCCGTTCGTGGCCAGGTTGCAGACAAATTCACCTTCGCATGTTTCAGGCAGCCGTCATCGCGTTCCACAGTCGTAATCTTCTTGAACCTGTCGCGAAGCATCGCCGCAAAAAAACCGACACCGCTGAACAAGTCGATAAGCCACTCGTCGCTTGCCTCGCCGTTTGCGATTCCCTCATCGACGGCATTCCGCACGGCATTCACAAGCTCCGGCAGCAAATTCAAGTTGCTCTGGAAAAAGACGCTCGCATCCGCCTCGATTTCGCAACCGCCGATTTTCACGATGCTTATGGAATTTTTCATGAAGCTTTCGTGATTCATGCCGCGGTAATAGAAGCTGACTTGACCGTCGCCGTTATCGAAGACGTTAATGTCCAAGTCCCGCGGAAGCGCGCGATTCGCCGCAGATTTTTCAAGCAAATTCTTCAGCGTTCCCTTGAGGAACTGGTTGAGACCGTCCGTCAGAACAGGGCATTTTTCAAAAGGAATCAGCCTGTCGCTTTCCTGTTCGCGGAAGGCAAAACACGGCGACTCCGGATTTCTGCAATTGCCGCTGTAGACAACGCGCGCGCGGTTTCTGTAGCCCCAGGCGTTTCCCGTATGAATCACAAAATCCGTCGGCAGTTCCGCATGCGCAAGGCGCCTGAAGTTTTCGCGTTCCACAGTTTCCAAGTACTCCGCCTGTTTCTCGCTCGCCAGATGCTGCAAGCTGCAACCGCCGCACTTGCCGTACAGCGGACATTTCGGCTTCACCCTGTCCGCACTCGCTTCCAGAATTTCAACAGCGGAGCCCCGTGTAAAATCCTTTTTTTGTAGCGTGAGCATTACCTTGCAAAGTTCGCCGGGCAACGCATTTTTCACAAAGCATACGCGTCCGTCAGCCAAATGCGCAAGGCCCTCGCCTCCCTGAACCATCTTTTCAATGCGGAGTTCAACAAACGTCCGAGCCTTCGGAACATCATTCCTGCGTGGGACATGGCTGCGCATACCGCTATTCTTTCTGAAAAAGTCTCTCATGATGCAAAAAATAGAAATTCAGAATTTTTGAATCATCCTCCAAAACTCCTTTTAATGTATATTCATTAAAGACTCTAATTTTCTACAAGGAGTAAATATGACAACACAAAAACTAGATGACAAGGATTTGCAAAAAGTAAGCGGTGGCGATTCAACAGCATCAAGTTCCCAACCTCGTCCAGAAGACAACAAGCTTCAAGATGAATCCGAATTTTGCAAAATTGCAGGTTGCAGTATTGATAACGATTCTATGAAATAGTCAACACGTCAGCGATTATAAAAACAACATTAACCCATCAACGCCCTATACGGGCTTTTTTGTACAAAATTTTTCAAACAGACGCATCTAAATATTTCAATAAGCGTTAGCAAATCGTCAAAATAATTTCTTAAAAAGAAAACCGACCCTTTCGAGTCGGTTTTCGCATTTTAATACACCAAAAGCAAGCTACTTAAGCATCATGCGCCGCATGATACTCTTGGAGCCTGAGCTTACTCGAACCACGTACAAGCCGCAGCTCATCTTCGCAAGGTTCACAGCGCCGTTCTTCGTATTCATGCTGAGCACAGGAGCACCCTGCAAGTTGAAGAGTTCCACCTTCGCGTCCGTTGCGCCCACAATCGAAAGCGTGCGACCGTTAAGATTCATGCCCAGAGAAGCACGCATTCCCTTGTACGCAATGTAATCGACAGTATCCTTCTTGGTCGTGTCGGTAACGGCAGTGTCCTGCGGCACGGTATCCTTCTTCGCTGTATCCGCAGCGACAGTATCCTTCTTGGTTGTATCCGGGATAAAGCTTTCCTTGTACGGATTCTTCACGCTTTCAACCGGATGCGCCTTGAGGCTTGCCATGAGGCTATCGTAAGCAGGCTTCTTTTTCAAGTTGTTATCAAAGATGAGGCCCGCTTGTCTATTCAAGCCACCAAGCCAGCTCCACTGATCGCTCACGCCCCAAATCACGAATTCGCCCATGTTCGGTTCTTCAAGGAACACGTCCATGAATTGGCGGTAGAAATGTCCCTGACGGGCAAGCGTCGGAGCATCGACAGGTTTTCCAGTCTTGATGCCGATATCCAATTCGGTAATGTTCAACTTGACGCCAAGTTTAGCGAGTTCCTTCGCAAATGCGCGGAGATTCTCGGCAGCGCCGTTGAATTCCGGAGCGGTTGTCGTATCTTCGACGTGCGTCTGGGAACCCACGCAAGTTATAGGAATGCCCATTTCTTTCCAGCGTTTCACCTGCTTCAGCACGAAGCCCGCCTTGGAGCCCTCTTCGATGCCTTGTTCCAAGTTGTAGTCATTGTAGCAGAGTTCTGCATCCGGGTCGGCCCTGTGCGTCCACACAAAAGCGGAATCCAGGAATTCGGCGCCGATGTTATCGAACCAGACTGAACCTGGGCGGCTGCCGTTGGAGGATGCGCGCCAGTCATGCGGATTAAGATCGTTGACAGCCTCGTTCACCACGTCCCATTCATCGATTTTGCCCTTGAAATGGCCAACTGTTTTTTCGATGTGGTTCTTGAGAACGTTCAAAAGCTGTTGTTTGCCACGGACGTTGTTCACCCAGCCAGGGACCTGACTATGCCAGGCAAGAGCATGGCCACGCGCACGCATGCCGTTTTGCTTCGCGTAGTTGACCATCTTGTCGCCGTTGTTAAAGTTGAAATTGTTTTGGCTGGGTTCCGTCGCATCGAACTTCATCTCGTTTTCTGCAACGACAACGTTGAATTCTCGTTTCTGCGTCTGTTCGTAGTTAGCCGGAAGGCCGCCACCGAACCACTGAGAATTGAGAATTGAACCAATGTAGCGGCCACGTTCTTCGGCCAGACTGCGGAGAGTCTCCTGAGCTCCCACTGCAGACGCCCCAATCCCTATGACAGCTGCTGCAAGCAACACTTTGGAAGTGAGCTGTTTCACTTTCATTTTTTCACCTCTTTGTTTAGAAAATCCTAACCCACCCAAACGTTACGGAAATTCCACCCCTAAAAATACATCCTGTTGAGAATTTCGCAACGCTAATGATTGTAAAAAAGCATTGCATAATGTCAATAGAGAATGCGGCGAGAAATGAAAAAAGGCTTTTGCGAAATCATGTCACCAAATTGCATTTCATTTTGCGATTCTACGAGCGCCAAACGAGGTTGCCGAGGCAAATGCGGCAAAAGCAGCGGACGCCATCATCGCGATAATCGAAGGGCCGATAAATTCCACGGAGAAGCAGCTTGCAACATGGTAGGCAATGAAGCCGACGAGCCACGAGAAGAGATTCCAACGGACGAACGACTTACGCACAAGATAATGTGAAACAAGAAGTACCGCAGCCATCGGCGCGAATACGGACGCAATTAGGTACAGGAAATCGGTGTAACGGTTGATGATTCCAGAAATGGCGAGGGCAGCGCCTACTGCGCAGGTGATGCAGCCGACGACTTTCGGATTCAACTTGCTGCAAATCGTGGAAGCCGATTCACCAGAGGAATATGCATCGAGAAATGTTGTCGCAATGGTCGAGAAGGCGACAATGGCAACGCCAGCTGCACCGAAGCCAACAGCTAAAATCGCACTCGGAATGTCGCAAATTCCAGAGGTTCCGACGACGATGCCGATAGCGTACATCCACATGCTCACAAGCGTATAAACAGCAGCAGAGGCAAGCGTTCCGGCAAAAGGCCTTTCCGCATTTTTTGTGTAGTCAGAAATCAGCGGAAGCCACGAAAGCGGCATGGCGACGGAAATTTCAAACGCACTCCAGAACGAAAGTTGATGTGCGGCCGCAACAGCGTTTCCAGCAGCGTTCGCGACACCTGCGACTGTCGCAGCGCCCTCCGCGGCAGTTCCAGCAGCGCTCGCAGCAACAGTCCCAACATCAGCGACAACAGCCACAGCATCAGCACCAAGCGAACCGCCAAAAATTTTAAAAGTCAAGAGAGCAAACAGCACCACCAAAAGCGACATGCCGACAGTCGCAATCGTTGCAGCTCGCTTAATGCCGACAAATAGCCAAATGGCAATCACAAGCGCAAGCCCCGCCGAAGTCATCGGGCTTTTCAACGATTCCTGAAGCCCGCCAAGCGCAGTTGTTCCTTGCGCAATCATCACGGCAGTCCACCCGACAAGTTGCAACAAATTAAGCAATGCAAAAAACTTGGAGCCCAAATTTCCAAAAGCAGTCGCCGCCGTCTCCATCGCATTCAGCCGCAAACGGGCACCAATCAAGCCCACAGCAAAAAGAATCAAACCGCCAAGCAAATGCCCGGCGATTAAAGCAGCCCAATTGTTTCCAGATTGAATTCCAGCCTCGATTTCGGCAACGGACACTGCCGCGCCAAACCAGATAAGGCCATTAGCAAATACGCTCGTCCTTTGATTCATAATACCTCCGCAGGAATTACCCTGATCAGGTTACAACCGATTTTAAAAGCGTTCGTCGCGATTCTTAAAAACGGTGATTCGGGTATTTCTCAGCACCCACGCACTCACGCGGTAGCACCCCGAATGACGGCACAAATATAGAAAAAACACTTTGACCAAACCACAAATTTTCTAAAATTGTTGCGTAAAAAACAGGATTAATTATGACACTTCGCGAAGCTTTTGAAAATAAGATGTTGCTCTTGGATGGCGGCATGGGCTCTGTAATCCAAACCTATGGAATCAAGGGCGCAAACAACGACATGCTCTCTATCGAGAAGCCTGAAATCATTCTCGATATCCAACGCCGCTACGTGGCCGCAGGCGTCGATTGCCTCACCACGAACACGTTCTCGAGCCAGCGCATAAGCCAGCACGAATACCACCAGGAACATCGCATCGCCGAAATGAACCGCGCAGCCGTAAAGATTGCAAAGCAGGCCGCCGCCGAAGCGATGGAAAAGTTTGGACGCCAAGTGTACATCCTCGGAGACGTGGGGCCCACGAGCAAGATGCTTTCGATGAGCGAAGACGTGAACGACCCTGCAAACAGGAGCATCACTTTTGACGAACTCGAAAACGCCTACCAGGAGCAAATCGAGGTCCTAATCGAAGAAGGCGTCGATGCCATCTTGATTGAAACGATTTTCGATACGCTCAACGCGAAGGCCGCTGCAAGCGCCTACGCAAAGGCCATGGAAAAGCGCGAAGCCGCCGCAGTTGCCACGGGGAACGCAGCAAACCTCAAGCCCGTGGAAGTCATGTTCTCCATGACAGTTTCCGACGCCTCGGGCCGTACGCTTTCCGGGCAAACGGTCGAAGCATTCGCCATCAGCGTGATGCACACGAATCCGCTTTCCATCGGTTTGAACTGCGGGCTTGGCGCCGACGGCATGGTCCCCTACCTGCGCCGCATGAACGCGATTGCGCCGTGCTACATCACCTGTCACCCGAACGCTGGGCTTCCGAACCAGTTCGGCGGTTACGACGACACGCCGGAAATCATGGTGAAGAAGGTGCAGACGTTCCTCGACGAACACCTGGTGAACATGGTGGGCGGTTGCTGCGGTACGACTCCGGACCACATCGCCGAAATCCGCAAGTTGCTCGACAGCCTCCCGGCCGATTACAAGCGTCACGAACCGGCGCCAAAGTTCGCGACCTCCCCGCGCCTCCGCCTCGCGGGCCTTGAACCGCTTCTTGTTGAACAGGTCCGTCCGAGCAAGGCAAGCGAAAACTGCAACGCAAGCGATTTTGTGAAAGTCGGCGAACGCTGCAACGTCGCTGGTTCCAAGAAGTTTCTGCGTCTCATCAACGAAAAGAATTACGAGGAAGCCCTCGACATCGCGAAAAAGCAAGTGGAAGACGGCGCCCAAGTCATCGACGTGAACATGGACGACGGCCTCCTGGACGCAAAGCTTGAAATGAGAACGTTCCTCAACTTGCTCGCCTCCGACCCCGCCGTGAGCCGCGTGCCCATCATGGTCGACAGTTCCCGCTTTGAAATCATCGAGGAAGGACTGAAGTGCGCCCAGGGCAAGTGCATCGTGAACTCCATTTCCCTGAAGATGGGAGAAGAAGTATTCCTTGAACACGCACGCACAGTAAAACGCCTCGGTGCCGCCGTCATCATCATGCTCTTCGACGAAGAAGGCCAGGCCACCAACTACGAACGCCGCATCAAGATTGCCGAACGCGCGTACAAGCTCATCACCGAGAAGTGCGGCTTCGACCCGTCGGACATCATCTTCGACCCGAACGTTTTGACAGTCGCAACCGGCATGGCCGAACACAACGCCTACGCCGCCGACTTTATCCGCGCCTGCCGCTGGATTATCGACAACCTGCCGGGAGTCCGCATTTCAGGTGGTCTCTCGAATTTGAGTTTCGCCTTCCGCGGCAACAACTACTTGCGCGAAGCGATGCATTCCACGTTCCTGCACTTGGCAACGCCGAACGGCATGGGCATGGCCATCATGAACCCGGCCACCGCCGTGGATTACAAGACGATTCCCATGGAACTGCGCCTCGCCATTACCGAAGTGCTCTTGAACACGGAACCGGAAGCAAGCGAAGAACTCATCGAAATTGCAAGCCGCATGAACGAAGCCGCAGCAAAGGCCAAGGAAAGTGGAACAAAGTACGACCCCAAGGCCATTTTCGCCATGAGCGTCGGAGGAAACTCCGGTGCAGCCGATGCAAGCAGCGCTGCCGAAGCCGCCGTCCAAACGACTCCGGAAGAACGCCTGCAGGAAGCCCTCCTCAAGGGGACATCCAACACGTTGCAAGCGGACTTGATGGAACTCATCAACCGCGGCGATAGCCCGGTAAACATCATTTCCGGGCCGCTCATGGACGGCATGAACGAAGTGGGTAAGCGTTTTGGCGCAGGGAGCATGTTCCTCCCGCAAGTCGTGAAGACTGCCCGCACCATGAAAAAGGCCGTTGAAATTTTACAGCCCTACATCGAAGCGGGCAAGGCAGCCGATGCAAATGGTTCCGCCAGCCGCGGTAAAATCGTGATTGCAACCGTCAAAGGCGACGTCCACGACATCGGAAAGAACATCGTCTCCGTCATCATGGCCTGCAACGGCTTTGAAATGGTGGACCTCGGCGTCATGGTTGACGAACAAACTATCGTAAAGGCAGTCATAGAGAACAAGGCCGACATTTTGAGCCTTTCCGGACTCATCACACCCTCGCTCGAAGAAATGTGCACGGTCGCCAAAGCCATGGAAGCCGCCGGCCAGAAGATTCCTATCATCGTCGGTGGCGCCACCACTTCGCCGACGCACACTGCCGTGAAAATCGCCCCGTGCTACTCGGGCCCCGTTTTCCATGTACGCGACGCCGCAACAAACCCGGGCCTTGCGCAGAAACTCCTCGACCCAGCCACGAGTGCCGCAACCATCGAAGAGAACCACAAGTTGCAACAGGAAATCCGCGACAAGCAAGCGGGCGCCGCAAGCGCAACCGCTACAGCCATGGCCGCAGCCACTGCCGCCGGGAACTCCCCGCTCGATCGCCGCTTCAAATGCGACTGGGCAAGCTACAAACCCGCAAATCCGCCGTTCACAGGCGAAAAGAAGTCCACAGAAATCTCCGTCAAGGAACTCATCCCGCTCATCAGTTGGGAATACTTCTTCTTCGCATGGAAACTCAAGGCCGACGTGGATGAAGGCAAGAAACTCCGCAAGGACGCCGACACCCTCCTCGCAGAACTCGCAAGTGCAGGCGCAACCGTCCGCGCTACACAGGCATTCTACCCGGCAGCCGGCACCGACGCCAGCATCAAGGTTTACCTCAAGGGCGCCGCATCTAGCAACGCATCTTGCGCAGCCTGCAGCAGCGAAGACGTCATCGAAATCGCAACGCCGCGCCAGCAGAAAGCCGAAGGCGAATGCCTCGCCCTCTGCGACTACGTGGCCCCCGCGAACGACTTTGTCGGGGCCTTCGCCGTGACCATCGGGGATTCCCTCGTGAAACGCCTCGAATCGCTCAAGGCAAAGAACGGCAACAGCGACTACGACGTTCTCCTCTTGCAGACCATCGCCGACCGCCTCGCCGAAGCCGGCGCAGAATATCTCTCGCAGAAACTCGCAGAAACTGGCTGGAAGGGCATCCGCCCGGCCGTCGGTTACCCGAGCCTCCCCGACCAGAGCGCCATCTTCACCGTCGCGAAGATGATCGACTTTGCAGGCATCGGCATAAGCCTCACCGAAAACGGAGCCATGTATCCACAAGCCTCCGTCTCAGGCGTCTATGTAAGCCACCCCGAAGCGAAGTACTTCAGCGCTAAGTAGGCATGAGGGCGGCGCTTTGCGCCTTTGAGGCGTGAGTTTGTGCAGTAGATTTATTTCTATCAATCTTTTTAATCCTTTGATTTTATTGAGATGCAGTTGACAGACCGCATTTCAATATTAGTCAAAGGATTTTTTTATGACCACCAGAAGGCTTTTGCGGAACTATTGGCCTAGCCGGTAGTTTTCTTTATACAAGAAACGCTCCGCCGAAGCGGAGCCTAGTTCTTTAAAATCAACGCGAATAATTAATTACCCCACGAACAGGATACCGTAGGCGATCCCGTCGTAGAATATGCACACACATTTTTAGCGCTACTCGCGTTAGAATTTGCATTATGCTGAGTAATCGTTGCCGACACATACCAATTACCAGTCCATGATTGAGAACCATAAGTGATTTTCACTCCTTCAGATCCACCACATGAAAATCTGATATTGACCGTTCCATTCCAATTATTATACCAATTACACGACCAATCAAAACATGTACCCGATGGATATACATCCTCAGGCGGGAACGAAAGACTACTACCATCACCACAGGTAATCACCTTGTTTCCGCTCGAAGCCGCTGAATAATTCACACCAAACGTACAGTATGAAGTATTTTTGTCCTTATCAGTCACATTGAGTTTATAGTTTACTTTCTTTCCAGACAAGCTTTCGCCCTTGAAGGTAATTCCACCATTTGAAGGCCAATTTCCAAAGCCAATTTGATTACCATCAGCATTTTCAATTCTGTACGTACAATTTCGTTCAGCAGGGCAACTCACTGCAGTCGCATGAATCGTCAGGTTTTCTCCAGATTTAATGGAAGGCACATCTGTCGGGCAATTTACGCGAAGTCCCTGATACCCTACTTTGAAAGTACAGCTTTTTCTCGCATACCCATTATCATCTACAGTAAGCGTATAGGTAACAGTCTTCCCAGACAAGAATTCACCTTTAAAACCTATGTTTCCACCAGTATAGCCATCACTATTTTTCATTTCCGTGCCATCTTCAGTAGTTACCGCATAATGACATCCACTTTCACACCCCGTAATGGTCGGGTTGAAATTGATTTCACCTCCAGCCTCAACAAGTATCTTATTAGTCGGACACGTAACACTCAAATTTGAAGTTCTAGTATACTTCACTGGAATTGTGCACTCATCCACCTTCTGCATTTCACGATAAAGAGAAAGCGTATATTCGGACGTTCCTGCCGTAGCATTATTATCCACAACATGCAATGTATTCCCGGTCCCTGATATAGACACTGAGGCTCCATTGGAAATTTCCCAATAACACGGATTTTTCGCATCAGTACATCCAGTCACAGTATAGCCCGTAAAGTCGAAGCTCTTGCTATCAAGATCACCTTCAATCGTATTCGTCGGGCATACGAGCGTCGGAGGCGTATAATCGTAATAAACTTCGCAAGAAGTATTCTCATCCGTTCTAAACTGTATAGTATTGCGACCTGCCGGGAACGTCTTACCCGAAAAATAAAATGAAATATCTTTTGATGTCGTCTGCTCAGAAAGAGTCTGAGAAAAATCTTTTACAATATGACCTTGCAGATCCATCACTTCTATAGTACCCGTCCAAGATTGTCCTTCAACCAGCTTTACCTTGGCGGTAAACGTCTTTGTACTTTCATCGAAGGTACATCCGCTTATTTCTGTTTTGCTCGTATTTGCAACTACATCAAAGCCGCATTCTGTATTTTCCTTTCCTTCAACGTTAATTTTATAGCCATAGCTGAAACCGACTTGCATAGGTTCTTGCGGTGTATTCTGTTCAAATGTAATGCCAACAGGCCAGTTTTTCTGTTTTTCACTCGGCATCGTCTTATTGTTGAGTTCAACCGTATAGTTGCAGCCGCCCTCAGGGCAGTTATCCACACGTATTTTCAGCGTGGGAGTTTTCATTCCCACAGCCACTTCAGTTCTCTTCTTATTCACATCGTTATCGAAATAGCAATGAATATCCACCGGAATAATTTCGTACGGATCACATTCAAATGTTTCCGTAATTTCCTTATCCTTCGGACCCTTCGCAGCAGTCACCGTGAACGTATATGGGCTGGCGTTTTCGCCATACAGTCCAGGTTCCTTGAACCTGAATGTTTGAGGGCAGCTCGCTTCAGGAGCTCCTGGAGGAGCAGAAGGAGCAGCGGCTTCAGGTTGAGCATTGGAATTCGAAGGAATTTCAACATTGCAGCGTTCCGCATTACTTACGGACGTTGTAATATTCCAATGTTCTCCCTTGTACTCCACTTCGCATCCAGAAATACTCAATGCATTCGGACAACTGCTCTTGAACATGCTGATTTCGATAAAGTTCTTATCTTCCACAGAAACATCTACGGTCGCAATCTTTTGCGGGTCAAAGCCATCCTCGTTGGAATAGTCATTGATATCAAAGGACACTTCGCCCGAGCGATTCGTCGTATATGTCGTAGAGCGAACACCGTTCAAGTCTGTAAATACGACACGGAACCTGTAGTTGTTCGGGTTTTCCACCTTCATGACAATCTTCGCATCACGAGCATTCCAGCCATCTTTCTCGCGGACTTCAAAGCTGCAAGACCCCGAGCACATAATAGAGCTCTTAGAACCATCCAAAAAGTCATGATTCTTTTCACATGGAGCGATTTCACCAACATAGAACTCTCCGCAAGATGAGGGGTTCAGCAAAGACGAAGGGAAGTTATTCTTCATATCAGGGCATTCCAGTTTCACCTTCGCATCTTTTACAAAGCCACTCAATTCATTTTCCATATCCGTATAGAAGTAGCCATGCTTACCACTCTGGGTAAACTTGTAATTTTCGTTCCTCAAGGATCGACCTTCACTCCAGAACATTCCGAGTATATCGTTTTCGTAGCCATACACGGGGCAGTAAATCAGATTCTGCCTATCTTTCCAAAAATCTAGCCAGGAACCATATTCAAACTGGCGAGCGTAACTCACATCGTTATCGCAACCGTTGTAGAAATACTTGATGTTGCAATCCTTAAAATCATCCTGCAAGAACGAACTGAAACTCACCCAAGGTGTCACTGTTTCGCCCAGAGGTACCATGCCGCCCAAATAGTTTGTCTTGAACGAACAAACGAGTTTCGGCACAGAGAAGCAGTTTTCTTCGCCAAAGTCGGAGTTGGACCACGAAATATCATGAAGCTTAAAGTCCTTATCCGTCAACTTGAAGCCCACATGGTTGTGTTCCGCGTCATTCAACGTGAGAGAGTTGCCGAACAATTCCTTGAAACTGAAACTCAGCGCATGAGACGCATTCTTCAATTGCTTGTGGTCCACAGTCAAGTTCAACGACACCATGTCATTCTGCAACTTCAGCACAAGTCCAAGTTTCGTCATGCTGGTGAAACCACCATTTTCATCCACGCCCCACTCCGAAGTGGAGAGGAACTTTTCAACACAGGCGTTATCATCTTCGGAGGCGGTCTGCCCTCTCACATAACAGAGTTTACCATACACATACGGAGAATACTTGCCACCAGCATGCTTTCCGTAAATGCTCAGGGAGAAATACTCCGAAGCATCGTCCGTCGACCTAAAGATAAATCCAGAATTCAGCATATCATTCTTTGACGTATTCACATCGATGATTGCCGTCGAGAAGATAGACGTCAACGTTCCGTTATGCCCATTATCCTTCGTACTCAAGATGACACTCTGCGTCGCATTTTCCACATTCGCATAATCATCCGCCTGGGAATTCGCCACAATAAAGTTATTCGAAATCAGAGGTTCCAAGATAGATCCCGTCTTTGTCGTGTTGCACTTTCTTTGACGACACCGCAACCTGCAGGCTCTATCGTTATCAGCGCACAGGCATCCGGAATAGTCCCAGGAGCATGTCGAATTTGCCTTCTTGTTATCGTAAACCATGACCCAATCCGGATTCAGCACGTTGCCAAGGCCCGTCCAATGAAGTGCCTCGGAAACATGGCAGGACTTGCCCGGTTCAGGATTCGTTGAACAATAGTCAATGCACTTGTTCGAGGAACCGTCACAAACGGCGGAGAAGCCGTTGTTGAGTTCATCCGGGGCAAAATCTTCAAAGAGGCAATGCATGTCGTTTTCGTTGTAAACGGCGGTCATGTGGTAATCTTCATTCACATACACCGTGACGCGGTTGTTTTCCGGAATCGGACAGTTCCCCGAGGGGCACTTCCAATGCGAGAACCTGTCTTTTCCAGAAGTCTTGTCGGCAGTGATATAATACGTATATCCGGAATAAACCGTATATTCGCAAACTTCGCCGCGGTTACATTCGCCCAATGTCTGCACGCGCTCGCCATCGTTCTTGGATTGAGCAATCACGACCTTAGTATCGGAATTTTCGGCATTTTCAAAGTCAATCGTCAATGTATGGATATCGCGTTTCAGCGACGCATACAGTTCCCCAAAACCGCTCAAGCTGTTTCCGATAATGTTGTAGCCACCGTTTTCGGACGGGTTCGCCACATGGCAACCGATCACGCGTCCAATCGGCTGCAAATAGATGTTCGGATTCACATAAATGCTACAGAACCACTGATCGTTCGGCAGGTGCGTTTCGCAACCGACTCCCCTCGCCTGTATCCACGCCTGCGTAGATGCCGGCAACAGCGAGCCGCATTCCGGCGCATTGATTTCGTTATACCATTTTCCGCCCGCCTTGCATTCCGGGTCATCGCGCATGTCACTTCGGTTACAATATTCAGAAATGCTACGGCGAACAACGGCAAAGGAACCCTCGCCGACGACATTCGCAACAGAGCTCGGTCCTATGACACAACCTTCGCAGGGCTGCACCATCTGGAACTGGATACCTCCCTGTACAGAGGCGCCAGGCTGCATCGACACGTGGAAAGCATCCGTATTTCCGGTCAATTCAACGGTATAGACCTTGGAACCGTCGCCATTGATTGTTTTAGGCACCTGGCCCGTAACAACCCATCCATCCGGTTCCGGGGACTGGTAAACATCCACTTTCGCGGCCCCAGTCTTCGACGAGAGAATCTTCACAGTTGCAGGAGTGGTACTCGTAATATCCATCGTCTCCTGCTCAAAATTCAGCACAGGATCCTCACCGAGACTTCCCGAGACAACAACGTAGAAGGACTGGTCGCCATACGTTTCGTCGGAATAGGTACAGCTGTAAATGTCCTGAGAAATACTGGAGCTATAATCCTTCAATTTACCCGACACCGGGAACGAAGGAGAACAGGTGACATTGTCCGGGTTCCTCACAATCTTCGCGCCGTTCAGGTTGACGATGCGATAATAGTCGGGCAGCTTTCCCTTCGCGTCTTTCGGCAAGTAAACGATTCGCGGCAACACAAGATAAGAAGGTCTCACCGCTTCGCCATTCTCAGTCAAATCATCTTCATCATATTCGTCATTCTTGTATTCCGCCTCGAGAGTCACCTTCAGGTGCGGCGAAACAGAGACATACACAGTATCGCTTGCCTCCGATTCGGCAACCGATGTGGAATTCGCCCCACCAATTGCAGCTCCGGCTCTCTTTTCGTATTCCTCGTTTCCGACAATAAACTTCGCAGCCAAGAGTTCCTG
The DNA here is from genome assembly GCA_045617325.1 of Fibrobacter sp. Taxonomy (GTDB): domain Bacteria; phylum Fibrobacterota; class Fibrobacteria; order Fibrobacterales; family Fibrobacteraceae; genus Fibrobacter. Next base: position 18,357 of record JAZLIJ010000255.1, on the reverse strand, counting down.
CACAACGCGACTGTCATATGTCAAATTGTTCTTGTTCTGATACTTATTCAAAATGGAATAATCGCCATCCATGATGACGCCACCCGAAAGCTTGATTTGCTGAATTTCGTCAATATTTGCGCGGGAATAGATGAAGTACTTGAACGGAGTGCCGCCACCGAGCAGGGTTCCAGACCCTTGTTCCAGGAACAACATAACCACGGAATTTTCCGTCGTCTTCGGCAAAACAGCCATGCTGAGTTTATTCGGGCAATAGAAGACAAACTTGCCATCCAAGGCAATCGTCGGATCCTTCTTTTCTGTATTGCTCCAACGAATGACAAGGAAACCATTTGTAAGCGCATCCTTATGGTTGGCATAGCAGCTATTGAGCGTTCGAATCACATTGTCATCCAAATTAAACGAGTTTCCTAGACCGCAAACCGAATTCGCCGTATTATTTTTCCACACATCTTCATCCTGCAAAAGAATCGGCGTCGGAACGTTTCCGTTTTCGGCAATCAAATTTCCATAGGCGTGCATTTTGCGAAGCTTGCCCCAATAATCTCCGCTGAGATTTTTCAAATAAGGATCTGACTCGTCCCACTTGGAAACTCCACGATTTACTATCTCGCTCGCATTAAACGAAAAAAAACGATTATCCTTGCGACTATCGCTTTGGGCTGTAGCCGGCGTAGTACCATCCTTGAACACACCATAACGTTTCGGATTTTTATCCTTCTGCTCCAAAAGTACCGTATTCGCAGTTGTATAGGTCATCATCTTTCCGGACAAGTCTATGGAATAATTGCTATTCTGGTCCATCTGACCATACAAATTTGGAGGAAGCACAAAGCTTCCGGAGTTCTCGCCCACCTTCAAAGAAGAAATAGAGCCATTACCAGTCGAGGTTGAATAACTTTCTTCTTGACTCCAGGCAGCCTTGTCCGTAAACACAAAATTCTTCTTGACCCCAAGTCCATGGCCGCTATTCGACCTGTACAAAGTACCGTTAATGGTCAAGTTGCCGGCAACCTTGATTCTACAATTTGCGCCGACACTTCCACCAATATACAAGTCGCCACAGACAGCAAATACGCCACCGGCACAATCCGTCATATCTCCGCCAATGTAAGCGACAATCGTATCGGAACCGGCCGTCTTGCAGTTGGCGAAATTACTTGAGCTCTGGTTTTGCTCCACATTGCCAAGATACAAGCTACCCCTATTAACGAAATTTTTGCCAACATACAAATCACCGCCCTGGCCCGTTCCGCCTTGATACGAGAGATTCCCTGTCACGAGCAGTTGTTCCTTGATGTTCGGGATGTTGTTGTCTGCACCAAAGTCGCCATTGATAATACCCGACTCCAACGAGTCATCGCCAGTAATACCCTTGGACTTTCCGAAGAACGCCTTATCAAAGCTGATGCCCACTTTTTTCGTCGGGACCTTCACCTGGAAAAGCCCCGACACCTTCAGGACGCCGACCTCGCTATACTTGGCGCCATTGCGCGCCTCGCCCATGGAGACAATCTTCAAATTATACGGCTGCGCCTCGGTTTCCGCGCTTACAAGCCAAACGTCAAACTTTTGGTTTCCGACATTCGTCCCCATCTGCCGAAGCACATCGTTCAGGCGGATAGGCTTCTTTCCGTTGCCCCTGTACTGGCGGATGAGTGCGCCAGTTTCATTGCCATGCTCCATCATCCACGCACGGACGCTCGTGATACCGGCAATAGCCGCCTGACGCGCCTCGTTCTGCGCCAAACGGGCTGCACTCGTGCGCCCTTCCGAAGTGAGCCACTTGAAAGTCGCCGTTGCAGCAATTGTCGCCACAAGCATGAAGAGCAAGACTGTAATTAGGGAAACACCTTTTTTGAATTCCAAGCCTTTTAACATAATCCACCTCCTCAATCCACTGCAGAACCGTTGCTCGGTGTCGAAATCACCTGACTCACGCTTCCCTTTTCACCATGTACATCTACTTCAAATTTCATCTGAAAAGCTCGAACGAGTTTCTTATCGGGAATATCGCTTGTCCGATCCAGCTTAAAATTCGGATCGAACGAATAATTCACGTCCATTATTTTTCTTACCTTCAAACCGGCAATCGTCATTTTTCCAATGTTCACCAACGGAGAAAAGAACGAGAACGTAAAGGCAAGACAGGCGTCGTTGATGTCGTTTTCCACAGAGAAGCGGAACGAACGATTGACATCGCCAGCCATTTCGCCTTCAGGCGGATAAAAAAGGAAATCCCTCCAGCGGGGAATCGACGAGCCGTCCGCCTTGCGGACACCTACGGCCATGTGGTCCACTTCTGGCACAAAGGTCTGTGACCAATCCGACAGGTCCATCAGCGGCATGGAAAAAGAAAGCTCATATTCCTGTCCCGCCTTCAATTCCATCCTCGCGCAGAGGTCCTTCCAATTTCCGCTGATTGCGTTCGCCTCGGCTGCATAAAGCTGGTTCGCGCGTTTCTTCGCATAGGGCGATTCTTCATCTTGCACATAGTTCGTGACGAAATTCGTGATTTCCACGGAAGTCCCTCCGCTAGCGGGGGATACATCGATGCGGAAGTAGTCAACACCATCGATACGCGGAATCAGACGGAATACCGTGGAATCCACCTTCGGGAAAATCAACTTTCCGGCAGTCCCCGTCAGTTGCGAGGGTTTCGCCGGAAGAATGGTAAACTTGGAAACATTCTCGGCCATTATCACCTCGGAGCTTTCATTGTCCGGGCACAGAGGATCGTTCGCCACACCAACAGCCTTCTTGATTCTATGGCACTTGCGCATGAGCTTGCCAACGTTGTTTTCATTGACATCAGCCACATACCACGACACCTCGTCCACGGCGACAAACTTTCCGTCCTCGTCATTGCGTGCGGTACGGAAATAGAGGCTGTCCTTCAAGGTCGTCGCATTCTTTTTCAGAATGAACGAGGACAAGTCCTTCAAATTGTTATTCGGATTGTCGGGATCAATAAACACTTCCTTGATCACCGAATATTCACCGGACCACTTCGAGGACTCGACGACTTTCGAGCCCATTTGCGCCACATCGTCAACGATGAGACCGGCAATTTCCCCTGCCGCATGATTCGCCTTGAGCATGTTCTGGGTACGCACCTTAATCGAAGTACTGTCCTTGAAAGCGTTTCCGGCAACTAAAACCACAACACCAAGAATCGCCATATAAACTAAAAGCTCTATCAACGTAAAACCGGAACGACTCCCCCACGAAATCGTTCTACCCAAGTTACCACATTTAAAATTCATTGTCACCTGGCACCTCCTCGCCACAAACAAGACAAGAAAGTTTACAAAACATTACAAAACATCTTATTATAAAGATAATTTAATTTTTTTGGAATAAACCACCTTGCCCACACATTCTGTGATATAAGCCTCAATTTCCTATCCTAATCATGCTGTTACGCTATTTTATATCCCGTAAATTATAGCCCAGTCCACACCATTCATTTTACAAACACTTTCACAACAACATATAAACACTTTTTTGTGAGAAAACTCAAATTGGATTGATTAGATTCCACTTTGGAGTAAATCATTTATTACAAAAAACGTATCAACGGCTTAGATTGTATATAAAAATCTATTTTTACATGCTTGAGAAGGATGGCAAAACCATCCCATACCCGTTTAAAAGAAGGATGGCTTGCATGCGGCAAACCGATAGACATTGTATAGAAGATATTAGACATTTTTACCAGGGGAAAATCCCATGCCAAGGGTACGCCAAGGCGGGTTTTACTCTTATGGAGCTTCTTGTCTACATGGCCATCGTTGGAGTTGTCGTCATTATCGCAGGCCAAGCCTTCAGCGACAGCACCAAAATGCGCGTCCGCACCGAAAGCATGATGAAAGCGACCCACACGTCCGGAGACGTATCTTCCATTTTCAGGGAAGACCTTTCCCAGATGGGAGCGAAATCCGCCATGGAAATTAGCGCCAACCCAGAAGACGCCTTCTTTACAGGCGCCATCACCGATGTTTACATGGATCCGAACAACGCCGACGAAACCTTGAAGGATTCTTCTTCGTTCAACATCATCAGGGACAACACTGGCGCAAGCTGCTTCCACGACCAGAACACGACCAACAGCGAATGTGACAGGCTCACCATGCGCCGTCTCCGCTACAAGGACGACGGCACCTACGACGCAGTCGAGGAAATCTCGTGGTTTGTGGAAAACGGAACCCTCAAAAGGTCTTGCAAGACTATCAAGGGGAACGAGGACGCCGATGCCTGCCCCGAAGGAGACTCCGTCACAGTGTCCATCGCAGACAACGTGGAAAGTTTCATCATCACCCCGGGAATCCCGAACATCGAAGAAGACGCGACAAGTGTTCTGCCAAGCACAAGCGAAAGCATCACCGATTTCAAGCTAGTCTCCAGATACGACGAAGGAAATTTCGAGCCGCTGAATTTTGAGCCCGCCAGTGGAGGCTCTTCAATCAAAGTTATGGGCTTTGCCTCCAACTACGACTTCGAAAACAACGTCCCCCTCACAGAACCTACAGATTTCCGCGTCAACCAGGCATTCCTTGCAGAAGCGAACAGCGATGTCGGCACTTGGAAGGGCCTTTGCAAAGCCATCACTCTTGAACCGAACACGGAATACGAAATATCCTTCAGCATGCCAATCTCGGCTAACGATCCCAGCCGCATGTTCTGCCCCGGCAGAGACCACATGTCGGTCGGTTTCCGCTATATTGACAACGGCAACAGGCCGAGCCAACTCACCGATTTCTCTTTCTACCCGCCAACAGAAGAAGGCAACGAATCCGCCGTCGGGACACGCCGCATGAGATTCTTCGTACAGGATTCCATCAAGGACGTATGCCTCGGATTCACTTTTTCAAGTTTTTCACCCGTAGCCTCCTCTGGCTCGCTCAATTTTTCCAACGTCAAGCTGAAAAAGATAGCAAGTTCCAGCTACACGTTCGCAAATTCAGCCCTTGCCACCGCCGACAAGAAAAACGTCAAGGCGATACGGCTACAGTTTATTGTCAAAAAGAACGGGGAAGCCGGTTCATCGACCTTGTTTATCCCCACACCAAGCAACGGACCCAGAGACTAGGAGCATCACTATGAACAACAAAAAAGGCGTATCTCTAGTTACCGTGTTATTGTTCATGCTTGTAGCGACAATCGCAGGCACGGCAACCTTCAAGTGGCTTTCTTCACAGAGCTCCTCCTCCACAGCAAGGATGCAGCAAAACGAGGCGTACCAAAGTGCCATTGCCGGCATACAGGAAGCGAGATCCTGGATGACATACCACGGAAATGACGTCGGAGCCATCATCCGTCAATATCTCACCAGCGAAAAAAAGCCCATTTTGTTGAACAACAGACTCTCGCACGCCATCAGCGACAAGCAGAACTTCGATGTGTGGCTCACCGGCGTAAGCGAAGACGTCAACGGAACCCGCAAGCTGAAAATCATATCCAAGGGCAAGGCACGAAACGGTTCCGTCCATAGCGAATCCGCCATTTTGAACGTAAGCGGACTTTACCAGATTTCCCACCCCGTCGAAGAGGAAAAACGCAAGAAAATCAACTTCTCGTACGCTTATTTCGGATCTTCCGTAAGAAACCATGGTGTCACGCATTCCACTTCCATGCTCATCAATGGTAACTGGACAGGAAACCCCTTGGACATTGACGAAGACCTCATTGTCACCGGATGGACAAGACCTTCGGGTTCCGACTTTACCATCACGGGAAACGCTTGTTTTGGCGGCAAGCTTTACATGCAGAACCATTTTAAGGCGAATAACCTCTTCATTGACGACGAAATCTCTTATGAGAACAACAGCCAAGGCGGCCCGTTCATCGTCACCGGGAACGCCTACTTCAACAAAAACATTTCCCAGGGCAAGAACGGATTCAATATCGGCAACATGACAGTCGCCAACACCGTAAATACGCACCAGGAAATATCGGATGCAAGCTTTAACGTCAATGGCGATTTGTGCCTCAAGGAAAACGGTCAAATCTATATCGGAGGTTCACAGGGAACATCCTTTTTTGGAGGTCAGACATTTGGAGGAACCTTCAGTGTAGGCGGGAATGTCTGGATAGACCCGAACAACAACAACCCCTTCTATAATAACGGGGGAGACTTCAGCGATAAATACAGCCAAATTTTCCTAGGAACCAGTCCCGACTCCAAGCTTTACACCGCCGACGCACACCCTTACTCCGACTACGAAAAACTGCGGAAGGAAAAAACGTTCAAGGAAAAGAAAGAATGGAACAAAGTTTGTATCAACCCAGTAGAGATTGGCGAGGGCAACAACAAAACAGGCGGATGCGAAGAATCAAAATGGACCAAGTGGAACAATGAAGAATACTCACCTTACGTTTCCATTCCCAAAAAAGACAAGATGTTCTACTTCTATCATGAAGAAAAAGGCGTCACCGATGTGGATTTCATCAATCAGAAAAGTTCATATTGGAAAATCAGGAAAGCTCAAAATCCAGGAATACCATTCGGCCCCATTCCCACGGGAGGAGGATTCTCAAATTGGGAACCCGCCGAAATGGCATCATACTACGTCGGTGGAAATCTCTTCAAGGACAACGTCTTTGACAATCCGACCGAATACAACTATGGCAACAATGTAAGCAAGAAGCGCTCTCCTTACTGCAAACAAATCGATGGAACAAGCCCCAAAGAAAGCAAGGACGCCTCGTTCCGTCCCGAATGCCACGTAACCCCATGGTTCAAGTCCAACGGTCAAGTGGATGCTAAAAATTACAAAAAACCCCCGATAACCTGCGCCGACACAATCAAGAAATACTGCGATGAAATTTGGGAAGAAAAGGAAGGATGCGATGGAGCCAAATACAAAATTGACGATATTCTCGTGACTGCCATCAGCAAGTTCGAGCCCTTCGCAAACAAGGGATGCGCCAAAAACATCACCTCATGGACAAACGACTTCGGCAACAAATTGAACAGCTGTTACAGCGAAAACATCAGCGACTCAACGAAAAAGGGACAGAATCTTTACAACGGCTACCTCGTTGTCAAAGTAAGGACAGGTAGCAAGACTGACCCCACGACCGAGCTGAACGGCAAGTTTATCATTATCTTGGACAACGACCCACAGGAAATGTTTTCCCTGCCTCCAACCAAAGAGTCCAACTCCTACGTCTTTCTCTACATGAAGGAAGGAGCATCAAGAGGTATCGAAATCACTCCGGCCGTTCGAGGCAGAACTTACAACTACTTCATTTACACCCCAAAGAATGTCGGTGTTTCAATGGTAACAAATCCCACGTGGAATCCGTGGAATAATAGTTATAGTCCACCGGAAATCAACACCCAAGGCGGTTTCCTCTTCGGCACGACTAATTTCAACGGAACCATTTATGCCGCAGCAAAGAACTGTGCAAAAATTTCAGCAATCACAGCGGCAAACCTCTCCTTCAATGCGGACTTAATGAACAGCCTCACGGATAGCGGCGTTCTCTGTAGTGCAGAAATTCCTGAAGAACAGTGCGGCGGAGTGGGCAAGAAGTCATCTCCGGTCACTCCAGGTTCCGGCGGTTCCTCCTCGAGTTCGGCCCCCACGACGGATCCCGACGAAATGGAATACTTCATCTCCATTGCACCGCAGCTGAACGTCACTTTGGAATCCCAGTACAAGTCCATCGAAAGCACTCCCGAAGAAGACACCGTCGTGACCCCCTCCATCGTCGTCCTTCCACGAATCATATACCTTCCCAAGGACGCCAAGGGAACGCTTTCCGACTACTACAGCGTGGTAAACCTCAACGGTGCCAACGAAAACAAGTCTCCAAGTAAAGTCTCCTGCCCCGGCAGCATTCCTACGACAGGCAAGCTGTACCAAAACAACCAGAACCTGGAAATGGGCACCTTCACATGTACGTATACCTCGAACCAATACGGCAGCATTCCGTTCTACGTCATTGTCAATGACGCGAGCAGCGAAGCCCCCGCCGTAGAGTTCAACAAAGCAGAACAGGAACTCCAGCTTGAAAACGAGGTGGACATCAATGTCTCCATCCCCAAATACGCAGGACCGGAACTGGAATTCAGCATAGCCCTCACAACAGACCTCCCCGATGGCGTGGAAATAGTACCTCAGCCAGGAGTCACCGCAAGAGAAAGTTCCGGTGGTTACAAGGCCTATTATTCCATCAAGACCTCGGCACTCGCAAACGGAAACAAGACGTTCACGGCACTCAAGGTAAAAGCCTCTGACGAAGCAGGCAACGCCAACCTGATGTTTATCTTGACGACTCCACTCAAGAACTGCCTCATTGGCCACCAATCAACTCACATCGTCAAGCTGAAAGGATATATCACCATCAACAGAGACGACCTCAGATCTTACTGTGAAAGATACCCGACAATTTGTGCCGAAAAGGGTTACAACGCCAAGGTGAGCTACTTGAACTGCGACCTGAACGAGGAAGGCACCCGCTGGGTCAAGGCGATTGGCGCATCCTGCAAGGACTCAACCCTAAACCAGAACTGGACATGCAAGACGACCAAGTCCGTAAACCTTGAAGCCGTCTACAACTCCCTGCCCCAGCAATGCGAAATCATCATCCCCGAGGAGGAAAACACCATAACGAACCCTATCGGCGGTGAGAGCTACAACTTGTACGCAGCGATTAAACGCAAAAAAGTCAACTTAACAGTTAATTTCAACCAAGCAGAAGACAAATTTACCAAGATTAAAATCTATGACGAGCTGAACAACGAAGCGACAGATTTCCCGACTTGTACCGTTGATCAAAAGGAATGCACCTTCAAAGTGTATGCCGGTGCGACGATTCATCTTTATCACGAGGAAGGAAGCAGCGACAATGGTAGTTTCAGCAACTGGTCCTGCGTAGGCGACAACTGTCCAAACGAGGGAGCCGGCAGTTCCGCAGACGAGCTCATACTGCCCAGCCTCTTCAGCAACCACACCATTACGGCCAACTACCGCAAGGACGACCACTGTTTCTACGAAGACTTCAAGAACATGAAAGTCTTCTGCAACGGAACCTCTTCCGACAACGAAGAGGGAACCTGCCTCGACACTTGCGCCAGACAGCTTAAAAAAGATGAAATGTGCGAAGTCAAGAATACAAAGCAGGCAAAATCCAAGTGGCTCGTAATGTACAAAACCTTCGATAAAAACGAATACATCAAGCCCATTACGGACAACAACAAAGGTTCCATCATGGCCAACAACTCCAAGAACGCAGAAAACAATAGCGGTAGGAACACTCAAATCCTGAGCACTGTCACTGCGGGACAATACGGGACACTAACCGCCATGATTCAAACACACGCCATCCAATCGGACCAAGACAACGACTTCCTGAACTCCGGTTTCATCATCAGAAGTTCGGGCAAGGAATACCTGATTGTGAACATTTTCGGTGCCGATTCCGACAAGAAAAAAGGAAATGTCATATTGAAAGCCCGAGTCTGCAAAGGTGACGGGCAATCCATCAACAACTACAAGAGCGGACAATGCGAAATTGTCAAATCCATCAACAATTCCGAAAGGCTTCCGTTCAACGAGACCGACTTTATCAAAGTCGCATTGACTTTGGATGACAACAACTTCCTCACCGTAAAAGCGGTCATTGGCGACAAATCATGGACCGGCGGACTCGACATTAAGCCGTTCGGGCTCAACTCCGATCTGAACACTTATGTCGGATTCGGTCTCGCGGACGCATCCTTCAAGCTGTACGACTTCGGATGGACATCGACATCCTTTAACGAGGATTGCTGGGACATTCCCACCGTATCTTGTTCCTTTGCCGACGCCTATATCGGCGGAACAATTCCTCAGAACGAAGACGCGTCCCCGAAGGTCATCATATCCAGCTGGTTCACCGAAAAGAACTGCCGAGCCGAATACTTCTACAACGGATGCGACAACGAAACCTCGGAAGCCAAAAACTGCGGCAGCAACTCCGATGGAAGGCCGGGAGAACTCGGTTCACCGCTCAACAACACTCTAGGCATCTACCAGTTCTCAAAGGCAGGAACCCATGGCTACATGGTCGACCAGAAAAAGACGATGGACGCCCAAATCAAGGTTACCTGCCCAGGTGATGAAACAAGCCTCGACCTCGCCAAGGAATATTACAGTTGCGGCACATTCATTGTCGGAGACATAGAATACTGTAGCGAAGAAAATGAACTCTATAACAGATCCGTCACCCTTAGCGCAGACGAATCCACAGAAATAGACTTCGAGCCAAGCACAATGAACTTGCGCGGTTCCAAGCTGCGTTTCCATATCGACGAAAAGCAAGGCATTAACAAATTGAATTTGGATCCCGACAACCAGGCTCTGCAGCTGACGATAAAGCTCAAGTCCTCCAACGGAATGATCAGCCTGCCCACGACGATTTCACAAAAGGGAATCACGGAAATCAACGTGGACAACATTTCCAACACGAGCGGTTTCAATCCGCAAGAAGTTACGGGAGTCATTATCACAAGCAACGGTTTCTTCTACGCTGAACAGTTGCTCATAGACAACGACTGTCCGTATAAATTAAAAGTGCATTGCAACAAGGCCGATTTTGACATCGGTAAAGGGAAATGGAAAGTCGAAGCCGGAGCAACAGGCGCCGATGTCACGTGCAGTCTCAAGTCGGACAACTCAAATATCGAAAATTTGGAAAAACTTACAGAATGCAACGGACCGTTCTATCCGGAATTTCTGTCCAATATTTTTAACACAATAGGCTCCACGGACAATTTCCAGCCGACATTTACATTCAACGCAACAGATTCCAAAGGTAAGTCTGGAAGTTGCACTGTTACAGCCAACAAGCTGCCCGAAGAAAGCTTGTCTTGTGAAATACCGAAAGATAAAATAAAGGAAGGAGAACGGGCTCCGACATTTACCTTCACACTCAATACACTTCTAAAACAGGCAGACTACACCATTACCTTGGATAACGATATCGTCAAACAAGGATCAGCAGAGACAAAAATAAAACAAAACTATACCGACGACAAGAAACTGGCTCCAGGCACACACACCTATGAAATTCGTAGCCAAAACAAGAGCTGTTCCAAGGAATTCACCGTCGAAGCGAAAGACAAGTCTATCCCGCAAATCACAAGTTGCTCCGTTGACGGCAACGGTAAATTTACAGCCGTCATCAGCAATCCCGACAATGTCAAATATTCCTACAAGGCCATGGTAGGGACAAAGCCCAACAATATTGCACAAACAACAAAGCTCGACGAAACAGATCCCACGACAACATCGGATAAATCGCTGTCCTACACATACAAGAACTCGAAAACGGGCTCTTACACATACCGCTGGGAAATCACCTATAATAACGAAGTTGTTTCAACTTGCAACCAAGACTTGGAAATCACTTCGCTCCTAAAAGCCGAATGCGCAGCAAACGGAGTCAACGACAACGACAGAATAACAATTGAGGCAAAAATCACCAACTGTGCAGAACCCTGCCATATTGATATCATTGATATTAACGGAGACATCTACAAAATGGGTTACAACGCCACAGAATCATCAAACATTTACACATTCTGGGACAACAACGCTAAAGGAACAAGAACCTACAAACTGACAGTCAAGGATGGCGACGACAACAAGACTTCATGCAACTTCAAAGTCTCCTTCGAAGATGAAGTCAAGAGCAGCAGTAGCAGCAGAATGTCTTCAAGCAGTGCAAAAGTCAAAGATTACAGAATCGATAAATATGACGACTACTGGGAAAACTTGAGTCCAGGCACCTACAACATCACCTGCGATGGCAATCCATACGGCGGACGCCTCGTCTGCAAATGCGTAAACAACAATTGGCAAGCGCCAAACTGCGACGTGGAATATGAAGGCTTTAATATTGAAATACGAGCATCTGAAGACAGCGGCGGTAAAGAAGTCAGCCGAGAGGATAGACCCTGTAGAAACGGACAAGGCGGAACGCTCAAAGTGTTCTCAGACGTTCAATGCAAACATGCTTGGTAAATAACTTCTCAAGGCTCCCCAACGGGGAGCTTTTTTTGCAGCATTCGTTATCCGCTATCGTCTCCCTGAAGGGAGCAACGCGACCGATAGGATTCAACGTAACATTCATTCTCATAATTCATAACTCATAATTCATAACTAATTCCTAACCACTAATCACTAATTTCGCATCTCCAGATGCAACAATTGTTCATTGTTAACTGTTAATTGCTATATTTTGCCGCACTATGAGTGAAGCTATTAACAATGTCAAGCAGGTCTTTGACGCAGAACTTGCGCAAACGGACCTCACCAATCAAGAAGCCGTCAACAATCTCCGCGTAAAGTACCTCGGCAAGAAAGGTCTCGTGACAGACCTCATGAAGCAGATGGGCTCGCTTTCCGCCGAAGAACGTCCGGCTTACGGTAAGCTCGTCAACGAACTTAAAGTCGCCGTCTCCGAAGCTATCGAAAAGGCAATCGAAACGGCAAACGAAGCCGCCCTCGCCCAAAAACTCGCAAGCGGCAGCGTCGATATTTCGCTCCCCGGCGCAGGCATTGCGGCAGGCAGCACCCATCCGCTCTACGACGTGCGCGAAGAAATCATCGACTTCTTCAGCCAGATGGGTTTCGAAGTGGACTTCGGTCGCGACATCGAAACGGACTGGTACAACTTCGAAGCATTGAACACACCGCCCGACCACCCGTCCCGCGACATGCAGGACACCTTCTACGTAGACGACAAGGTGATGCTCCGCACCCACACGAGCGGTACGCAAATTCATTACATGGAAACACACAAGCCGCCTTTCCGCATGATTGCCCCGGGGCACGTATTCCGCGTCGATAACGATGCCACCCACGCCCCGATGTTCCAGCAGTGCGAAGGCCTCGTCGTCGATGAAAACATCTCGTTCGCCGACCTCAAGGGTGTGCTCCAGGTGTTCATGAACAAACTCTTCGGCGAAGGCGTCAAGACGCGCTTCCGTCCGAGCTTCTTCCCGTTCACGGAACCTTCCGCAGAAATGGACGTGAGCTGCGTGTTCTGCGGTGGCACAGGTTGCCGTCGTTGCAAGGGCACCGGCTGGATGGAAATCGGCGGTTGCGGTTCTGTCGATCCGAACGTGTTCAAGAACTGCGGCATCGATTCTGAGAAGTACACGGGCTTCGCATTCGGCTTCGGTCTCGACCGTATCGCCATGCTGCGCCACGCGATTCCGGAAATCGGCCTCCTCACCGGAAACGACCAGCGCTTCCTGAGTCAGTTCTAATAAATAGCAAGCAGTGGTTAGTGGCTGATGATTAGGCATTCAGCGTAAAATGCGCGAGCAGCCTAATTCAACGGTTTTCTGCTAATTTGGCTTTATCATCCCGGCGTCATGCCGGGATTTTTTTGCACCAGCCAAAGTCATCTTGGAGCAAAGCGATAGGATCCAGAGCAACATCTCCGCTAAAATTCCATCAAAACGCAAAGAGCTCGGCAAACGCCGAGCTCCCTAATTTTTAGCAAATAAACGCCTCAATTAGCTGCGCTGATAATCGTCCTGCACGCGGATGATATCGTCTTCGCCGGTGTATTCGCCCACCTGCACTTCAACGATAACAAGCGGCAAGCGGCCCTCGTTCTGCAGACGATGCACCGTGCCCGACGGAATGTAGGTCGATTCATTCGGACGCACATAGAACACCTTGTCGCCAACAGTCACCGTAGCGGTACCGCTTACGACAACCCAGTGCTCCGAGCGATGCAAATGCTTCTGCAACGAAAGACGTTCACCCGGCCGCACCACAATGCGCTTCATCTTGTAGCGGTCAGTGGATTCGAGCACGGAATACGTGCCCCACGGGCGGTTGACCGTCTGCGGAACCTTCGGCAAGTCGGAGCCGCGGGCCTTCAATTCGTCCACGACCTTCTTCACCTTCTGGCTGCTGCTGAGAGGCGCCACCAAAAGAGCATCCGGCGTATCCACGATAAGCATCTTGTCCAAGTCTATCGTGCAAATCTGACGTTGAGAGCCCAAGACAAGAGAATTCTTGGAACTAATAGACAAATGCTTCGCATTCTTGTTGTTGCCATTTTCGTCGTGTTCGTATTCACCGTAAAGCGAATCGAAAGCGCCCAAGTCAGACCAGCCGATGTCGCTCGGCACGACCTTCACCTTCGAGGACTTCTCCATCACCGCATAGTCGATGGAATTGGAAGGAATGTTCATCATGTCGTCATGCTGAACGCGAATCAGAGAATCATGATTTTCCTTCTTGGAATTGGCAAAGGCAACTCTTGCCGCTGCAAGAATATCCGGAGAATGGCGACCAAGTTCCTCAAGGAACGTAGAAACCATGAAGCAGAAAATGCCGCTATTCCAGAAGAAGCGTCCCGATTCCACATACTTTTTCGCAGTTTCAAGATCAGGCTTTTCCACAAAGCGCTTCACGTTTTCGCCATCAGCCTCAATGTAGCCGTAGCCAGTTTCCGGACCCGTCGGTGTAATGCCAAACGTCACGAGAGCGCCCGACTTCGCAAGCGTTTCCGCCTTGCGCAGGCATTCCTCATAAGCGTCGGCCTTACGAATCACATGATCCGAAGGGGACACAAGGACAATATCATCCGACTTCAAGCTCAAACAGGCAAGCGCAATCGCAGGAGCCGTATTGCGGCCCACCGGCTCCAGCAAGAAACTGGTATTGCTTGCGCCCACTTCTTCAAGCTGGTCTTTTGCCAAGAAATACTGCTCCGCATTGCTCACGATGTACTGCGCATCGCAAACACGGGAATTCGTCTTCACCGTGCGCTGAAAGAGCGAGGCGCCATCAAAAAGACGTGCGAACTGCTTGGGCATCAGCGAACGGCTGATAGGCCACAAACGCGTTCCGCTTCCGCCACAAAGAATTAGGTTAATCATAACTTACCACTTAGACGATTCAAGTACACGAATCTGGTTAACAGTTTGAGTACCATAGTAGAGTGCGTTGACAGACGGGAAGATTAGACCCATAAGACGATTCCATGTGGCAATACCGGAGGCATCCACATAAACAATGTCACTCGGATTCATCTCAAAGCGTTCTGCCATGGCAAGGGCAAGGGCATTCTTCGCATCTAAATGGAAAACATCGATTTGCTTGCCCTCAGAATTACGTATAACATAAACTCCATGTGAAGTAGCGTTAATAGCGTTCAAGCCACCGGATGCAGAAAGCGCTTCAGCCAAGGAAAGCTTTCTCTGAATAGGAACGACACCCGACCTCTGAACTTCACCCATCACGAATACTTTCTGTTCCTTCTGCGTTTCAGCCATCGACGGAACAAAAATCTGGTCGTTCGGCTGCACCAGCATACGTTCAAGCGGGACCTTGG
Source organism: Fibrobacter sp. (assembly GCA_045617325.1). Classification (GTDB taxonomy): domain Bacteria; phylum Fibrobacterota; class Fibrobacteria; order Fibrobacterales; family Fibrobacteraceae; genus Fibrobacter. Next base: position 3,003 of record JAZLIJ010000255.1, on the reverse strand, counting down.
ATTCAAAGGCATTCATGTAATCAATATTGTAGACCTTGTTTCCACGACGCAGCTGCATTCCAGCAGGATCCGCAGATTCTCTGAAGCCACCCACACCGGCAATAGCGTCAGGAATCGTCATCGGAGTTTCGTCAAAAGCCACAAAACCCGGCCTGCTTACAGAGCCAACAACAAAAGCACGGCGGCTATTGTAGCCCGTCACACGCACATCCACCTGCGGATTGTTAAGCACCTTATCAGACAAGCGCTTTGTAATAACGTTACGTAATTCCTGGGCGGTAAGACCAACTACATCCAACTCTCCGGCATACGGGTAGAACAGCTTTCCATCCGTTGTCACCTTCTGGCCGCCCGGCTGATACTGCCCCATCGGGGAAGTCAACTCAGGATGTTCCCACACAACCACTTGAACCACATCCAAAGGTCCGATGCGATATTCCAAATTCGGCATGGAATCGACAACGAGTTCAGCCAAATCCCCAATGCTGTCTCCAGAAACAAGGGTTTTTGGCTCCCCTAACTCGCCCTTTTCAATTGAATGGACGCGAACAGAAAATCCGTTATATTCAAACGACGTTGAATCATCCGGAACATCCATACGCATTTGAGGCGCAGCAAAGCAGCCACTCAGGACTAAAGTTGCCAAGCCAGAAAGTAGTATTTCCAATTTTTTCATACAGTTTCCCTTGTTATAAATTATGTTTCGCTCTGCTTGATTTTTTCAACCCAATAAGGACCAAGCTTAGAAATAAAATTCCAAGCCATGATATAGGCATTTTCCGGACGCCTGTAAGGGTCGGGAATGTCAACCTGTTGAGCTTCACCAAAGCGGAAAATCTTTCCTTCGAGCCACGGATACTTAAAAAGAAGTTCACGTTTGTGACCATTTTCCATGACCAGGACCAAATCAGCCCACTTGAGAATATCCATGTTGATCTGACGAGCCCTATGCGCACTCATATCAATACCATGCTGTAAAGCAATTTTTTGACTCAGCTCATGGGCAGGATGGTCGACAAGAGCACCCAGTCCAGCGCTCATCACATAGAAACCTTCACCAAGTTCCTTTTTAAGAAAGTATTCACCCGTGGGACTGCGGCAAATATTGCCAGTACAAACAACAAGAATATTTTTCATGGAGTCAAATTTAGAAAAAAAATTTACAAGGAGTTTTTATTTAAAAAAAACAACTAAAAAAAAGTCCTGTTCACGTTAAGTGCTGATGAGAACTTTAAAAAAGATTTTTTCCCATTTTTCCACTTCATCATAGTCTCTATCACTCCGTTACATTCCAAGGTGACGTTCCTGTCAAAATCATGGCGCAAGCGCGCGGTCATTCTGGAGCAGAAGGCGATTGGAGCCAAGAGACTCGTTATGAATTACGAATTATGAAGGATGAGATTTTAGCGACTGGAGATGCGGAGAAAAGATTCAAGCGAAGCCATCGAAGCCAAAAGCCGTATTTTGGCGACTAACTCCACTTTAGTAAAACAGAACCATAGTTCAAATGAGCTATCTTTCGCCATTATGGCAGAAAAAGACAAGGCGACACTCAAGGATTATTTCGAAAAATCAATTGCAAATGCAAACGGAGACCGCTCAAAAATCAGTTCCGAGGAGGTTCTGGAGCAGTTCATGGAATGGGCGGAAGCCCGCGGCACCACCTTGTACCCGGCGCAGGAAGAAGCCATTTTGGAACTTTTGGACGGCAAGAACGTCATCCTCAACACGCCCACGGGAAGCGGGAAATCCATGGTGGCGCTTGCACTCCATTTTGACAGTTTGATTCATGGTCGCAAGAGCGTTTACACCTGCCCCATCAAGGCACTCGTGAACGAAAAGTGGATGGCGCTCTGCAAGGAATTTGGGCCCGAAAACGTAGGCCTTTCCACAGGCGACGCAACAGTCAACCACGACGCCCCCATCCTTTGCTGCACGGCAGAAATCTTAAGCAACATGGCGCTTTCCGAAGGCGAAAAACTGGACATCGTGGACGTCGTGATGGACGAATTCCATTACTACTCCGATAGGGAACGCGGCGTCGCCTGGCAAATTCCGCTTTTGACGCTTCCGCAATCCAGATTCCTCTTGATGAGCGCGACCGTCGGCGCGACGGAATTCTTTGAGCGTGAAATGACAAAGCACACCGGCCGCGAATCCGTGACAGTCCGCTCCACGCAGCGCCCAGTCCCGCTCGATTTTTCGTACTCGGAATCGGAACTTTCGAACACCGTGCAAAAACTCGTGAACGAAGGGAAGGCGCCCGTTTACGTGGTGCACTTTACGCAGGCCGCTGCCGCCACGAACGCTCAGAACTTCATGAGCCTTGACTTGTGTACAAAAGAAGAAAAAGTCAAGATAAACGAAGCCATCAAGGAAGTCCGATTTTCGGGCCCGTACGGCCCTGATGTAAAGCGTTGGCTCAAGCAGGGAATCGGCATTCACCACGCGGGACTTTTGCCCAAGTACCGCATCCTTTGCGAAAAACTTGCACAGAAGGGACTTCTGAAAGTCATCTGCGGAACAGATACGCTCGGCGTGGGCGTGAATGTGCCCATCCGCTCCGTGCTCTTTACGCAACTTTGCAAATACAGTGGCGACAAGACAGCCATTCTCACCGCACGCGATTTTCACCAGATTGCAGGTCGCGCCGGCCGCAAAGGCTTTGACGACATCGGCTACGTGGTAGCGCAGGCCCCGGAACACGTCATCGAGAACTTGAAACTTGAAGCGAAAACCCGCCAGACCGGAAAGAAATTCCAGAAGCGTAAACCGCCCGAACACGGCTACGTTCCGTTCGACAAGGGAACCTTCGAAAGGCTTATCCAGGCGCAGCCGGAACCGCTTACGTCCAGTTTCCAAATGAACCACGGAATGCTTTTGAACATCCTCAGCCGCGAAACGGACGGATGCCGCGCCATGCGGAAACTTTTGAACGACTGCCACGAAAGCAGGGCGAGCAAGGAAAAACTCAAGCACCGCGCCTTCCTGCTTTTCCGCGGA
>JAZLIJ010000254.1:0-25007 GCA_045617325.1 Fibrobacter sp. | reverse complement strand
GGTGGACGCTTTCAGCGTCCATGGCTGCGCTCACAAATAATCGTAAACGAGTTTACGATTGCTTGATTCGCTTGCGCATTGTTGCTTGGACATGGCATAAATGCCAAACCTGGCGCTCGAAAATAAAAATGCAAGCATTTTGCTGCTTCATAGCCTTGCATGCTGTTGGCACAAGCCCCCGAGCTTGACTCGGGGGATTGTGCAATGAACAATTGATTCATCTGGAAATGCGCGCGGCTTGGGGTTTGAGTGGTTTGCGCTTGGTTCTCAGAAACATCATTGCGAACCCGCCTGCCGGTGGGCAGGGAGTCTAGCAACGAAGCAATCTATTTGTGCATCGCTCAAGCATCTCGTTTTCGAGTAAAACTGCGGCGAAGCCGCCAAACTATTACCTACTGTTTACTGCCTACTTCCTACTGCCTACTTCCTACTAAATCCAATCTACCTGCTGCAATTCTTGATTCCGATTTCTAACTTTTATTCCATGATTAAGGCTTTATCTATTGCGGGTTTCGATGGTTCTGCAGGAGCGGGCGTCTTGGCGGATGTCAAGGCAATGGCGTGCTATGGCGTTTATGCGCAGGCGGTCTGCACTGCGCTTACGGTGCAGAACGAGGATGAATTTGATGCTCCTGGTTGGGTCCCTTGGGAACGCATCGAGGCGCAATTTGAAATGCTTTATAAAAAGCATGCTTTCAAGTTTGTGAAAATCGGCTTGGTGGAGAATGCGGATGTCTTGAAGCGTGTTGTTGAATTTATTCGTAAGAAGTCTCCAGAGGCGTTTATCGTCTGGGATCCGATTGCGAGCGCTACCGCCGGATTTTGCTTTATGCAGACGGGCGAGCAGGCTGAATTTTTGCAAATCATGAAGCAAATCGATCTTGTGACTCCGAATCAGGACGAGTACCGTTTCCTTGGTTTGGATGCTGCTGTCGCAAGCGGTGAAATTTGCCTAGGAGTGGATTTTGCCTTGTTGCTAAAAGGTGGCCATGCCTCTGGCGAAAATGCCGTAGATGTGCTTTGGGCCGATGATGGTTCAAAGTACGAGTTCTCTACGCATCGTTTGCCGGGGAGCGGAAAACACGGCACCGGCTGCAATCTTTCTTCGGCGATTCTTGCGAACGTGGCGCTTGGCAAAAAATTGCCCGAAGCTTGCCGCGAAGCGAAAATGTACATGCAGGCTTTTTTGCAAAGTGGCGAAGGGCGCCTTGGCTTTATAAGATGATTGCTTCTGTCTGCTGAGATTAAAGAATTTTCCTTACGCCAGGAATGGATCTGAAAAGGTAAACTGCTCCGAGAGACAGTGAAAATATTAGCGTCGCGATGAGTGGAATCGTGATTAGCGGAAGTGGGAGAAGCAGCGTCAGTTTCAGTCCGTAGAAGGACTTGATGAGAAGCGGATGCAGCAGGTAGACTCCGAGCATGCACTTGGAAATGTTCAAAAGTCTCGCGTCACTCGTTAATTTATCCTTGTAACGCGTCCTGAAAAAGCAGAAGACGCCTGCGGCCATCAAGAAAGTTGTCGGGCGGAAGTTTCCGAAGAAGTATTCGTTCGGATGGTTGCTGGAGAGGCTGAGGCTTGTTGAAAGCGCGAAAGAAACCACCCAAGATAAAACTGCGGATGCATACAAAATCTTGCGCAAGATAGGTTTCGGCTCAAAATTCGAAAGATAGTAGCCGGTGAGGTAGAATCCGATGAAGGATGTGCAGTTGGGAATTCCCAGGTTCTTGTAAAGTTCGATGTTCGTAAATTTCGAAAGTATGTGCTCGGCTGTCGGCCAAATGAGTCCGAAGATGAAGAAAATGCAAATCGCATAAAGTTGCATTCGGCGCGAGGCGTTGACCGTGAAAACGCGTAGCATGGGCGTCAGAGCGTAAAGGCCTGCGATTGTGTAAAGGAACCAAAGATGCGTAGGTGGCTTTGTGAATAAGTTCAAAGGTGTCGCAAGGATGTTCAAGATGCTTTCGCCAATTCCTGTATCGTTTTTGACGCTAATGCAGATGGCGTTCACAATCCCGTAGACGATGACCCACGCGACAAGCAAAATCAGGATGCGGGGGAGGTTCTTCGTGAGAATTTTCCTGGGCGGATGCGGGTACCTCGGCGAAAGCATGAACGCACCGCTAATCATGATGAATATGCCGACGCCGAATCTCACGAGACTGTTGAGAAAATTCAGAGGCAAGAAAATATCGGAATCCACAGGGACAAGGTACCATGCTGAAGTCACCGTATGCTGGAATACGACTGTGAACGCTGCTACGATGCGCAAGACTTCCGCGTAGATTTCCCTTTTTGCTTCCATTAAAATTTTGTCTTTTTTACTTTGGCCTGACAAAATTAGAATTTTTGCAATTCCTTTTAAAGTAAAAAAAAGGAAGCCTTTTCAGACTTCCTTTTTTAAATTCGCTTAATCAAAGATTTAAGACGAAAATTAGGCCTTCATGGCACCGCGTTCCAGCATGATGGTGAAGTTCGTGATGTCGCAAACTTCGCTCGGACCCCAGTACTGGATCGGACCCGGATAGGTGTAGGATTCAGTCTTTGCCCATTCGTCGCGGTTCTTGGCGAAGAACTGGAACGGACCGCTCATCGGGCCATCGAGTTCGACGAGAGCCTTGCGGATAACCGGCTTGTCGGCACCGTGACGGCGTTCGATGTTCATCATCATGGTAATCGGAAGGCCGCCTGCGACCCAGTTTTCGATACCCTTGGTGACGTTGCGAACAGAGCTCATGTAGCCGTTCATGCCGTTGAGGGCGAGAACAGATGCTGCAAAGCCGAGGCTGTAGCAGTAGTCGGCATCAAAGTTCGACGGGGCGGCGCAACGGCCTTCGTAACCGAAGAAGTGGTTGAGAGCGGAGAACTTGCCCTTGAAATCAGCGCGGTTCTTGAGTTCCTTCTTGACCATTTCGATGATAAGTTTTTCGGTTTCGATGAGGGAAACCTGGACGTTACCATGGCTGTCGCGTTCGAGCATGAGCTGTGCCTGAACGAAGGACGGGAGGCTCTTCAAGACTTCTGCGGATTCAGCGCTCACCCATGCGCAAAGCTTTTCAACCTTGGCAGCGGTGTCGAGGCCTTCCACTTCGGCTTCGTGGTGGGCGAGAGCTTCAGAAAGTTCGCTGATGAGGACGCCAACGTCCGGGATGAATTCGAGGAGGCCTTCCGGAATGAGGGCGACACCGAAGTTCTTGCCCTGGGCTGCACGAGCGGCAACCACGTCGGTCACCTGCTTGATGATGTCTTTGAGCTTCATCTGCTTTGCCTTGACTTCTTCGGAGATGAGGCAAATGTTCGGATGGGTCTGGAGAGCGGCTTCCAAAGCGATGTGGGAAGCGGAACGGCCCATGAGCTTGATGAAGTGCCAGTACTTCTGAGCGGAGTTTGCATCGCGCATGATGTTGCCGATGAGTTCAGAGTAGGTCTTCACAGCAGTGTCGAAACCGAAGGAGGTTTCGATGAATTCGTTCTTCAAGTCGCCATCGATGGTCTTCGGGCAACCGCAAACGCAAGTCTTGACACCCTTGGACTGGAAGTATTCGCCGAGAACTGCTGCGTTCGTGTTGGAGTCGTCACCGCCGATGATAACGATAGCGTCGAGGTCGAGCTTGTTAGCAACTGCGATGCACTTCTGGAACTGTTCTTCAGTTTCGAGCTTGGTACGACCGGACTGGATCATGTCGAAGCCGCCAGCGTTGCGGTATGCATCCATCTTTGCGTCGTCAATTTCAATGTACTTGCCGTTTTCGAGGCCGGAAGGACCGCCGAGGAAGCCGAACAGGACGGAATCCTTGGAAACGGACTTGACGCCGTCGTAGATACCGGCGATAACGTTATGTCCACCAGGAGCCTGGCCACCGGAGAGAACCACGCCCATACGGAGAGCCTTGCCTGTACCTGCAGCAGCAGATTCGAACTGGACGACCGGAAGGCCGTAGGTGTTCGGGAAAAGTTCCTTGATCTTGGCTTGGTCGCTAACGGATTCGGTAGCTGCACCCTTGTTAATCTTCACGCTCAAGGCGCCATTCTTGAGGGCGGCCGGGAGCTTGGGCTGATAGGCCTGACGGGCCTTGGTCAGTACGGAGAGATTTTCGGACATTGTTTGTTCCTTTTTATTTTTACCCGCCGTTCGGCAGGTGGTGGTTAAAAATTTTCGCTGTAAATCTAGTAAAAATGATGAAAAACGCCTACTTTGGGATGAAAAAAATGCTTTGTAGAAGTGTTTGGCTCTTTTAAATGTTCAAAAATCACATTTTAGTCTTTTTTTTGGGGATTGAGTGCACAAAAGTAAAATTATTTAATAAATTTGGATTCAGTCGCGTACTATTCCAATTTGGAATGGTTGGCAGTTTCACAATAAACAAAAAGGATCCAATAATGGCTCTCAAACTCGGTATCAATGGTTTCGGTCGTATCGGCCGTATGGTGTTCCGCGCTGCTGTGGAAAACTTCGCAAATGACATTCAGGTTGTCGGTATCAACGACCTTCTCGACCCGGATTACCTCGCTTACATGCTGAAGTATGACTCTGTTCATGGCCGTTTCAACCATGACATCAAGGTCGAAGGCAACTTCATGATCGTTGACGGCAACAAGATTCAGATCTTCGCCGAAAAGGATCCTTCCGCTATCACTTGGGGTGCCCTCGATGTAGACGTCGTCGTCGAATCCACCGGCTTCTTCCTGACCGCCGAACTCGCCGAAGCCCACCTCAAGGCTGGTGCCAAGAAGGTCATCATGTCTGCTCCGGCTAAGGACAAGACCCCGATGTTCGTTTACGGTGTCAACCACAACACCTACAAGGGCGAACAGATCATCTCCAACGCTTCCTGCACCACCAACTGCTTGGCTCCGATTTCCAAGGTCCTGAACGACAAGTTCGGCATCGTCCGTGGCCTCATGACCACCGTTCACGCTGCAACCGCTACTCAGAAGACCGTTGACGGCCCGTCCAAGAAGGACTGGCGCGGTGGCCGTGGCATCCTCGAAAACATCATCCCGTCTTCCACGGGTGCTGCTAAGGCTGTTGGCGTTGTTCTTCCGGAACTCAACGGCAAGCTCACCGGTATGTCTCTCCGCGTGCCGACTTCCGACGTTTCCTTCGTCGACCTCACCGCTGAACTCAAGAACGCTCCGGCTGCCGACAAGGATGCTGCTTACAAGGCCATCTGCGCTGCCATGAAGGAAGCTTCTGAAGGCGAACTCAAGGGCATTCTCGGTTACACCGAAGACTGCGTTGTCTCCACCGACTTCCGCAACTGCGCTTGCACTTCTATCTTCGACGCCAAGGCCGGCATCCAGCTCGACCCGACCTTCGTCAAGGTTTGCTCTTGGTACGATAACGAATGGGGCTACAGCAACAAGGTTTGCGAAATGGCTCGCGTTATCACCAACTACAAGGGCTAATCCTTTATAGTTGCTAAATAGGCTTTTTAGCTTGTTTTGGGCACACTCGTGTAATTCACGGGTGTGTTTTTTTTATAGCTTTCATTCTGTCGATAAGCTGGCTAAGATTTCAAAATGGCGGTTTCATCTCTGCTTTTAGAAAAATCGGATAAGCATTTTTTTCTGGTTTTATCGTGTTTGGTTTAATGAATCAGTAGAGGGGTGATTCCTATTTTTTTCGCGTCTCTAATCATGCATTGATTTTGAATTTTTTTGGCATAATGCCGCCGATGTCCTTTTTTAGGATGGGTTGCTTCAGGCTTTGAAACGTAGATTAGATTTCTTGAAATTCTATATTTGTTTTCCAATATTTCCGATTTTTTTTAATGTCCTTCAGAAACTCTAAATATTCTTTTGGTATCGCCTAATGAATCTATGGTGTTCCAAAGTGGAGACTGATTCCAAGCCCAAGTGTAACCTTCTTCGTTGAGTTCTGAACGTAGTTCTATGATGCGGGGTGGAATTTCTTTCCATTCTCCTTCAAAAAAAGCGGTTACTTCAACTTCATAAATCACACTATAGTTTTTTTCGCCTTCGATAGCCTTGATGAAATTTTCACGAAGGTCGCCTTTAAGAATATGAGTTTCCCTTTTTGCTTTGTCCATGTCAAATAAAGGCATGTTTTCTATAAAGCGATTTGAAAAAGGTATTTTCTTCATTGATTTTACGCTTCCATAAACAAAAAGGCTTTGCTCGTAGTTGACGTAAAAATCGTCTTCCGATATAGGGTACATCTCGAAGGAATCACAGTAGTTGCCTTTTTCAATGGTCTCGTAACATCCATCGGACATTGCCCTATAAGCAACTCCTTTCTCTATTTTGTTTTTTTTGCTTTCAAAGCATTTTTTTCTTTCATTTGTAGTGTGGAAATTCATGCATTCGTAGACCTCCTCTATAGAGGGGTCTCTTTTTTGGCATTCTGTCGAGATGTCTTTTATTTTTTGATACGTTTTGGATATTCCAATGAGGGAGTCTCCATGAAATTTCTTTTTTATGAAAAAAACTCTAAGTGCATCGTTCCAGATTGTAGGACGATAATGGTTGAATGAATTTGAATTGTACAGGGAAATTGTTGTTGGTGGGTAGTGAGGTACTGGCAGTTTTATCCAATTCCAAAGCCATCCTCTAATTTCGGCGACTTCTACATTTTGTTCAAAGTTTACCTTTTCCCATTTGTTGTTTTTAAAAGCTTGTTCAACGTTTAGTTTCAATCGTAATCGGACGGTCTCGCTGTTTTTGTACTTTTCTAAAAAATTATCGTAAATGGAATCTTTGAACGGAAAATCTTGTTTTGAATAGCTAATTCGATTTTTTTCTGATGACAGCGAATCTACTTTTATAACTCGTCCGATGTAGATTTCATCAGCTTCGGGAGCTAAGTCACAAAATGTTTTATGATAGACGTTTTTTTCGGTGTGGCAACTTCTGTCTACGATTTCTGTGTACGGAGACACGTTGGCATAAGCGTTTATCGCAAAAATGAGAATGCCCAATAGTATATTCAAACTCACGCTTCTAAAAAAAATTTTGTATAGCGGAATCTTTTCGCTTTGTAAACATTCTATATTAGCGACATGCGTTTATGGCTTGTGACATGCCCCGACGATTTTGCGGGAGAATATGATGATATCGAAGAAATGTTCAAGCGGGGGCTTACCCGGCTGATTCTCGATAAGAAGGGCTGCAGTTCCTGTTGCCGAAAACTCGGTGATGTGGATGTTGCTGAAGAATCTGTTCTGCATCATGGTTTCGGCTGCTCAAGCAGAGCCTCTTTTGATGATTATGAGCGGTGGCTGATGAGTCTTCCGATGGAGTTTCGCGACCGCATCTGGGTGCGCGGTACGCCAGATGTCGCGGAGCAGCTCGATGTACGCGGCTGCGTCTGTGAAGCGCGGAGTTTCATGGGGGCGGTTCCCGAAAGCTGGAAACGCGTGAACTGCGTCGCTATATGCGATTGCCTGGACGAGGTGGAAATGCTTCCGGAGTGGGTGGCAGGGGCGCTTGTCGGTCCGATTTTGCAGCCGCTTTCGGCGCTTGAACCTTGCGAGACGCTTGATGCGGAATTTGTCCGCGAAACGCTTGGCAAGTCGCGTGTGCCTGTGATTCTCTGGGGCGGCGCCGATACGGATACGCTTGATGCTTTCAAGTCGCTCAATCCTGCTGGGATTGCTTCACTTGGAGGCGTATGGAATTACGCGGATCCGGTGAATGCATTTTTCAAGCTGAATCGCGCGGTACAGGGAACAATTAACAATTAACACAAATGCGTAAGGCGAGAGTTGCGTCCATGGCTTCGCTCACAAATAATCGTAAACAAGTTTACGATTGCTTGATTCGCTTGCGCATTGTTGCACGGACACCTGTCCTCGCTTGACGGGGATGACCGAGCCTAGCATTGAACGCCTTCGGCGTTCGCAGCTGCGGTTATAAAATATCAAAATGCAAGCATTTTGCTGCTTCATAACCTTGCGTGCTGTTGGCACGGGACCCCAAACTTGATTTGGGGGACTATGCAATGAACAATTGATTCATCTGGAAATGCGCTGAGCGTGTGTGTGCGGTTTCTGCTGACAGGGCGGTGATTGGCGCTTGTAAAAATGAAAAAATGCGAAAATGGTGGCCTAAAATGGTGAAAATATACAATTTGGGCCTATGAATTTTATACAAACTAATTGAATTCGAGTGTTTTTACGCGTGTTTTCGGTTTTTAAGGGGGGGGGATGATAGGCCCAAATTGCGATAAATTCCGATTTTGGGCCTACAAAAAAATTGCATTTGGCACTGAATCGTAAAAATTTGTCAAAAATGCTGCGTATAAAGTAATAAAATGTAGGCCCAAAACGTTCAAAAAAAGCGTTTTAGGCCACCAATTTTGAAAATAGCCGTTATTTCACCACGAATTTGCTGACTTTTGCGGCTCCGCTTGCGTTGAATTCCTTGCGGATGTACATGCCCGGCTTTTGCGGCTCGCCTTTAAGCAGCTGGCCGTTGATGCTGAAGTAGAGAACCTTTGAAGTTTGCGTGTTCAGGCGATTCTCGATGCGGCTTGTGCCGATGCTTGTCCTTGTCGTGTCTTCTATTTCCGGTTCTACATACGGATGATCCGGATCGTCAACGACGATTTTGATGTCGAGGCTGGATTCGCATCCTGCTTCATTGGTGTAGGTCACGGTGTAGACGCCGCTCTTTTGCCACTGCATATTGGAAAGCTTGATTTCGCGGCTTTGCGACGTGAATCCGTCCGGGCCCGTCCAGTCCCAGATTTTGCCATCCCACGGATGCGGGCCGACTGTAACGGTTGCGCCTTTTTCGACTTTCAAATCCTTCGTTTCGTTCCAGTCGCCATCGCCGATTTTTGCGTAGGGGACAATTTTATCGGCGGCGCATGCTCCGACAATCGTTTTGCCGTCATCGGTTTTTCCAAGAGCATCGGGAATCGCATAAACCTTCGGCTCGAAATCCGGTGTGGGGAAGGCCTTCATCAAGGCTGCGGTCTCGTCGGCTGTAATGGGGATGACTGTGCCATGGCGCGGTGTAAAGGCGCCTTTCATTTCGGTATCCTGGACAAACTTGAAATTAGATAAATCAGTACTGGAGGTGAACTGGTAGTGGCCATTGTTGTAGCAGTCGTACATCAAAATCCAGGAATCCTGGTTGATGAGCTTGAAGACGCCGGCACCTTCAACAGCTTCTTTCGTCTGCTGGAGCGTTCCGCTCGGCTTGCTCCACTGCGTCCCTTCCTTGCCTTTTTCTGCAATCAGGTTCCTCGTTGTCACCTTGCAGATGCCGCCCTGGCCTTCGTTCTTGTAGAAAGCGTGGTAAAGGCTGTCGTTAGGGTTGTAGACGATGTCCATGTCGATGGTTGCGGAACCGCGGTCGTAGAAGTAAGTCGGTTCGTCGAGAACATCGGTGAAGTCGTCGTTTGCATAGGCGTAGAATACTTTGTCGTAACTGACCTTGCCGTCATTTGTCAGAATGGAGAAGTAAATCATGAGACGGCCCTTGCTGCCGTCCTTGTTGACGTAATTCTGGTCCCAGATGGTTTCCGGCGCCCAGACGCGGGTCACGTTCGCAAAGTAGGTGCCCTTGAAGCGGTCGGGGAAGTGGATTTTCGCATGTTTCCAGCTAATCAAATCCTTGGATTTCATGAGCACCATGCCGCGATTGCTGCTCCATCCTTCGGAACACTTCATGTCGGTATTCACCATGTAGAACCAGCCATCCGGAGCGCGCAGAATATGCGGGTCACGGAGCCCCTTCTTGAGGCTTACGGAGTCCGCTGCGACTACGCGGTTTCCGTTGTTCATCGGTGTGAAGTTGTAGCCGTCGTTACTGATGGCGTAATAGATGTTTTCGTTGTTGTTTGCGGGGAAGTAGACAAAAAGGTAGTTGGAGTAAGGCTCGTATTCATGGACTGTCACTTCGAAATCGCGCTTGTAAATTTTGCATTCGTCACGAGTCAACCCGGTCAATTTCACTTTGACGGATTCATTGACCAAGCGGCCGATAATTTTTCCGTCATTTCGAATGATATTCGGGTTGCTGGATTTCCAGAAAACGGAGACATTTCCAGCTTTTGAAGGAAGATTCAAGTCCTTGTAGAGATTGTTCAGCTGGCCTTCGAGTTTCAGTTCCTGTAGAGCCGTTTCCGTTTCGGTGACAACTGCAGGAAAATCCTTTCCAGCGCATGATTCTGGGGTGTCCAGAATGCTCTTGACCCCGTATTTTTCGTAAAAGGAGTCGTCCACCGCATAGCCGTTGTCATCGACGACTTTCGCTTGTGCAAGGACTGCCAAAGTGAATGTCAAAAGGGAGGTTGTCGAAAGAACTTTCCAAACCGTAGAATGCTTCATCTTGTTACTCCGTAAAGCGAAATCCATCCAATCTAAAAATACATTATCTAGGACTAAAATATTGTTTGCCTGGAATTTACCCTAGACAAAACATCAACGGAAAGATTCTTTTTATTGCAGATTGGAATATCGCAAAGTGTTTTATTTTTCTTTTTTTGCGTATGTTGTTGCGATTCGTCACACTTTTTAAAACGATTATACATATATTATAGGCATGTTAAGTACCCGTGCGAAAATTTTGGTGATCGACGATACCAAGACCAATATCGAAGTTTTGGAAGGTATTCTGTCGAGTCAATATGATGTTTATGTGGCTTTGAATGGTCAAAAGGCTTTGACCTTGACCGAAAAAATCAGGCCCGATTTAATTTTGCTTGATATCATGATGCCCGAGATGGATGGGTACGAAACTCTGCGGCAGATGCATGAACGAAAACTGATTGACGAGACTCCTGTAATTTTCCTTACTGCAAAAGCTGATACGAAAAGCGAACAACTGGGATTAGAACTTGGTGCCGTTGATTATATTACGAAACCTTTCGATCCGGCGCTTGTGATGCGCAGAATCAAGAACCATCTTGACTTAAAATTTCAACGAGATCACCTCCTCGATTTAGTGGACGAACGTACCGCCGATTTACGCAAAACCTTGAAGGTGATGCTAATGAGCCTTGGGTCCTTGGCTGAATACCGCGACCCAGAGACGGGCGAGCACATTAAGCGTACGCAAATCATTGTGCAGCTTTTGGCTGACCGTTTGCAGTATCATCCTAGGTTCAGGTCTCAGATTTGCTCGCCGGAGTATGTCGATTATTATGCGACTGCGGCTCCGTTGCATGATATTGGCAAAGTCGGTATTCACGATGAAATTTTGCGCAAGCCGGGCAGCCTTTCTGCCGAGGAGAGGCAGATTATGTGCACGCATCCGCAGATGGGGCATGACGTGCTGATCGAGGCTACGCACGAACTCAACGGAAACCCGATGGTGAAGATTGCCGCAGAAATTGCGCTTGGACACCATGAACGCTGGGATGGAAAGGGATATCCGAGTGGACTGCACGGAGAACAGATTCCTGTGGGCGCACGGCTGATGGCGGTTGCCGATGTTTATGACGCCCTGGTTTCAAAGCGCCCTTATAAGAAGCCTTATCCACACATGGTTGCCGTGCAGGAAATTGTCAAGGGTAAGGGAACGCAGTTTGATCCCGATGTGGTCGATGCATTCGTTCAAATTTCCGCTAAGCTTCCTGCTATTTATGATAGGTTCAAGGATAAGGATGTCGTTGAAAATGTAGATGAAAACAATGCCTAAATAAAGGAATAGATGATTTGATACAAAGCCCGTTGAATGCAAAGCGTCGTCGATTGGGGTGGCGAATTTCATTCGTCTACTCTATTCCGATGTTGCTTTTTGCAATCGCTTTGGTGTTCATCTTTTCTTATTATTTGGAACGCACGCTTGTTTCTTCGTCATATACTGCCACGGAAACGACTTTACTGAACAAGTCTGTTGCCGACTTGGAGATTTTTTTCAAAAAACATTCTGAAGAATTTATGTCGCTTTCTGTCAGAGTGCAGCAGGCGAATTTTAATAAGGAGTCGTCGATTCGCTCCCTTTTGCGTAATCATGTCAAGAATAACACTGCCTTGAGTGACGCTTACTATGGTAACCAGAAAGGCATGTTCATGTCGGGCAAGGGATATAAACTTGAAGAAGGGAAAAGAGAAATACGCACCAAGACTTGGTATTTGGAAGCATCGCGTCGCAAAGGGCTTGCTGTAACGGGACCGACGACAATTCCTCAATTCAATAGGCAAGTGATTACTTTCTCGTATCCTATTTATGATAAGGAACACAAAATTTATGGAGCGGTTGCCGAAGATTTGGATTTGATGAAAATCCGCAATGCCATGGCCGCCGTCGCAAGGGATGAAGGCGGAGTGACGATGCTTGTTAGCATGGAAAATGACAGCCTAATTACCTATTTCCCTTACGAGACTAATTTGGGCAAGGTTCTCGTGGATAGTGTCAGTGGGCTTTTATCACTTGCGCGAAGCTACAATTCATTTGCTTCGGATACGCTCCGGACAGGAAAGGTTTATCGCTTTGAACGCATGGGTGATGATCACCAGAAGATGATTTTTATGGTGACAACTTTGAATCGCTCGCCATTTTATATCGTACACACCATGCAGCAGAATCGGGTTGTTGCGAAGGTACAGAACAACTTGACTGCTATTGTATTTATTGTAGCGGGTCTTGTGATTTTACTTTTGCTTGGTGCGTCGGTCGTTGGACATCTTCTTTTCAAGTTCTTTATTCAGAAGGATTTGAACGAAAGCGTCAGCTCCAGTACTTTGTTTGAAACGCTTTTGGGAAGCGATAATTTCAGAATTATTTTGACGAACGACACTTTTGATATTTTGCATGCGAGTGCCTTTATTGCTGAATTTCTGAATGGCGGAGAAGATATCAGGGGGCAAATTCTCTGGAAATATTTTACTTCGGACCAGTTTAAAAAGTTTGCGCACAAGGTTGCGATGGGCGGAGAAATGCATTCCAGTGAGCGCAGGACTTTGGTTCGCGTGCGGAGCTTGGAAGGGGAAGAGGCTTGGTGGAGCGTCTTTTTCCAGGTGCTTGTAGAAGATGATGGGGCGATGAGATACCTGTTCATCATATCGGATGAAACGAGTGGCATCCAGAAGGATACTATTCTGGATACAATTATGTTGTCTGGAAATCATTCCCTTTTGATTATTTTTGACAGAAATCGCAAGATTATGTATGTGTCGAAACAGCTTGCCGATTTATTGGATATTGAATGGAAAGATATGGTGGGTGTTTCGCTCAATCGACTTGAAAAATGCGGAATGCCTGAAAATGTAGTGCATTCACTTGAAAATGCCTATAATAAAAATGAAATTTGGAAAGATTCTTTTGAACTGAATTTACCAGGAAACCACAAGGTCACTTGGTTTAGCGGTGAAGCTTCTGTATTGAAAGTACAGGAGTCTATTGTTGGTTACATGTTTACGATGATTGATATTTCGGAGGTCGTTGCATCCCGTGAAATTGCTGAACAGGCGACTCAGGCGAAGAGTGAATTTCTCGCTAATATGAGTCATGAAATTCGTACTCCGATGAACGCTATCATCGGCATGGGGCACTTGATTGCGGAAACGGACTTGGATGATCGACAGCGAAATTTCGTTGATCGCATTGGACGTGCGGCGAAGTCGCTTTTGGGCATTATAAACAACATTTTAGATTTTTCGAAAATTGAGGCGAAGAAGCAGGAACTGGAAATTACACAGCTGGTTTTACAGGATGTGATTAGTGAAGTGGCATCCTTGGCCGAAGTTCGAATTGCCGGACGCCCCATAGAATTGATTGTCGATGTTGACCCGGAAATCCCCGAAGTACTTATGGGCGACCCGCTTCGACTTTCGCAAATATTTACGAACTTGGTGAATAACGCTACTAAGTTTACGGAGAGCGGGGATATCACGCTGCGTGTAAAGTTAGAGCAGATTACGAATACCAATGTGAAACTAGCTTTTAGCGTGCAGGATACGGGAATTGGCATGACTCCTGAACAGTTACAACGTCTGTTCAGCGCGTTTTCTCAAGCAGATGGATCGACAACTCGCAAATATGGGGGAACCGGTCTTGGGCTTGTCATTTCGAGGTCGCTGGTGGAACTCATGGGCGGTGAGCTTCAGGTTGAAAGTGAATTTTCGGTGGGTTCCAAATTTTTCTTCACCATCTCTTTGCCGATAGCTCCGCAGCAATTGGGCATACCGAAGTGGAAAACGGTTTCTTCATTCAAAAATAAGACCGTCCTTTTGCTGGATGATTGCGCTAGTCTGCGTTCTGTATTGCGTCATTATTTGACAAAATTGCAATGTGTCGTGGAAGAAGCGAGTTCGGTCGATGAGGCTCTTGACTTGATTCAGGCGCATGAGGAAGCGGGCGAGGATCGCTATGATTTGTTCCTGGTGGATTACCAGATGCCTTTGCTTGGAGGATTTGATTTTATCAATGGCTTGCCGCGTTCAATGCTTTCTATTCCGAAGGTGTTGATGCATCCGTTGAATTTTGATGAGTCTGATCACAATCGTGCGGTGAAATTTGGCTATAACAGCTGCGTGACGAAACCGCTGCAAATCAGCTCCTTGTTGAGTGCCATGCAGGAGGCTTTCGGTGAATCGCTGACATATCAAAAGGCTGTGAAAAAGGAAAAGAAGAAAATTTATTTCAAGGAGGCGAAGGTCCTACTGGTTGAGGATAACCAGATGAACCAGGAACTTGCGGTCTCTCTTTTGAATAGTGTTGGTCTTGCCACAATGGTTGCAAACGATGGTGCCGAGGCTTTGAATCTTATCAAGAAAAATGCTTTCAACCTTGTGTTGATGGATATTCAGATGCCTGTAATGGATGGTCTTGAGGCGACTAAGGCGATTCGAAAAATTCCAGGTGATTATTTTGCGAATATTCCGATTTTAGCAATGAGTGCTCGTGCGTTCCAAAAAGACAAGGATGAATGCTATGCAGCGGGCATGAATGCTTATATAACAAAGCCTATTGATCCGCAGCTTCTATACGAAGAGTTAAGTCATTTCTTGGAAGTGGCTGATGATCAGCAAGGCTTGAATGCGTCCGTAGTGTCGAATGTGGTAACTGTGGCCAATGATAGCGAAGGAATATCGACGTTGTTCCAGAAGGTGCGTGAATTTGATGCTGAAATGGGATTGTACCATTCTAATAACAATCGAAATCTCTACTTCAAAATTTTACAGGGCTTTGTTCGCGACTACAATTCGCAAACGCTTGATTTGCGCAAAATGATAGAACATGGTGAATATGAAGAGGCTTCCCGCATCATCCATACAATTAAGGGGCTGTGCGGAACGATTGGAGCTGCTCAATTGCAAACGATGGGCGCGTCGGTAGAAAATTCTCTTGTCAAAAAAGAAGTAAATTTTGATGAATTTAATTTGTTTGAAAAATCGTTGACGGATTTGATTGACGATTTAACAGTTGCTCTTGGAAATATTGCCATGGAGCAATCGACAAATATTTCGAAAAAGAATGATCCAAAGGCGAACGAGACTTTGAAGGATTCTTTGACTTTGTTGAAGGTTTCTGTTGATTCTTGTTCTTCGACACAATGCAAGAGGATTATTGAATCTCTTGAAGCGATTTCTTATAGTAAGAAACAAGAGCAACTTTTGCACAAACTCAAGGATTTGGTTGATGACTATGACTTTAGCGAAGCTATGGATGTCATCAACGAACTTGAAGCAACGGTCTAGTGCAGCACCATCGCTGCGATGAATGCAAGTGCGACAATGATTGCTGCAATGGTTCCGACGATGCCGCCGAAGCCGCTTTTCTTTTTCGCATAGGGACTGTTCGGGTCGTCGCCGAATTCATTTTCGACGATTTCGTCGTAGTCGGGGAGTTCTTCGTTTGCAAATTCAGCGCCATCGGCCCAGCCGGTGGTTTCGTCGCTGCCGCAGTGGGGGCAGAATTTTGCGCCATCTTTAAGTTCGGCGCCGCAGTGGGGACAATACATAGTGGTTGGTGGTTAGTGGTTGGTAAACAGGAATTGCAGCGGGAGATGCTTTAGGGTAATTATAAATTATGAGTTACAAGTTATGAAATTTTAGTTGCTGGAAATGCGCGGTGGGGGCAGTACATAGTGGTTGGTGGTTAGTGGTTGGTAAACAGGAATTGCAGCGGGAGATGCTTTAGGGTAATTATAAATTATGAGTTACGAATTATGAAATTTTAGTTGCTGGAAATGCATCGTGGGGACTGGTCATAGACGAAAGAACGCTCTCTTTGTTCGCTGTAGACGAAAATCGAGAAAATTTTTTCAGCGAACAGCATCAATTTAGGAAATTTTGAGAGCGAAATGGCGGAAAATGGACCCCAAACGGATAAAAATAAGCGAATTGGGATGAATTTTGTTACTTTGTTGGTTCTTTCGGCGTGCGAGTCTGAATGAAAATAGACCCCAAATGATAAAAAAATGGCGTTTTGGGGTCCTTTTTTGTCATTTATGGCTTTTTATAGGCTGACTTGCGGATCAATATTGCTGTTCTCCGCTTATTTCGTAATGAGTTTCAGGTGGAGGGCTTTTTCTTCGTTGGGGATGATGTCCTTCAGGTCGCCGGTGTTGATGTCGTAGCGGTAGATGAATTTTTCGTTCTTGTGCGACTTGGGACTGCGCGTATCCTTGACATCGAAAAATAGAATGGCGGTGTTCTTCATCAAGTGATAATCTTCGATTTCCATGTTCGGAATTTGGACGATTGTTGTCGTCCCTGCATCAAGATTATGGAGGTAGAAATTCGGCCTGTCCATATTGTTCAGGTAGCCGTCGTTGTTTGTATCCTCTGTGGCTCCGAGGTAGGCGAGGAAGCGCTTTTTGCCGATGCGGATGTAGTTCAAGTCCCATCCGGTAAAGCGTTCGTTGATAAGTGTCTTGTGAATTTTTGCGGCTCCATTTTCGTAGACGAGGTTGACAAACTGTTCCGTGTAAAATACCTTAAGCGACGTGGTGTCGGGCTTCGGAGCGACTTTCTTTGAATTTGCAGATTCGTTATTGTACGTTGTGGCGAGTTTCATGGTGGCTGTCATGTCTTCGGAATCGCTTTCTTCGAAAACGACTTCGTCAACGGTGGATTCGTTGAAGTTGAATTTGTGCCTGCGGAGCGGCTTGTCCATGGTTTTCGCGATGACCGGAACGACGTATTCCTCTTTTTCTGGATTCAGCATGAACATGCTGTTGTACGAAATGTACTGGGTGTATTCCTTCTTTTCAATGTTCTTTTGGGCTTCATCCTGTGAAACGACTCCGTTGTTTATGTCAAAATCGGAATCGTTGATGCGAAAATATTCGCCTAGCAATGTTATTGTGCCCATTGTGATTAAAAACAGGGCAGGAATGGAGATGATAGCGAGGATAATCTGGTTGTATTTCTGAAGCTTTGTCATGTGAGAGAATATATAAAATGGTGGTTGTAAATTTGGAATGAAAAGTGTATAATCTTGTGTACACTTTATGCTTGGCTTGCCATGTGCAAGTGAAATTTTTAGAAGTTATATTTAGTTCAAAAAAAGGAGATGCGGAATAATATGCTGATTGAAAATATCAAATCACCTGCAGATGTCAAAAAATTGGATGATGCGGCGCTTGAAACTTTGGCTGCGGAAGCTCGTGCCGCCTTGATTCAAAAACTCTCAAAGCACGGTGGTCACGCAGGGCCGAACCTCGGCATGGTCGAAGCGACAATTGCGCTCCACTACGTTTTTGAATCCCCGAAAGACAAAATTGTTTTCGATGTAAGCCATCAATCCTATACGCATAAGATGCTCACGGGGCGTGCCGCCGCATTCCTCGATGAATCCAAGTACGACGATGTAACCGGCTACACGGAACCTTGCGAAAGTGAACATGACCACTTCATGGTCGGGCACACTTCTACATCGGTGAGCCTCGCACTTGGGCTTGCGACTGCCCGCGACATCAAGGGCGAAAAAGGCAACGTTGTCGCTGTGATTGGCGACGGTTCCCTGAGCGGTGGCGAAGCATTCGAAGGTCTCGACAACGCTGGCGAATATGCTACGAACTTCATCGTCGTCGTGAACGATAACGAAATGTCCATCGCCGAAAACCACGGCGGTCTTTATGCAAGCCTCGCGGAACTCCGCGCCACAAACGGCAAATCCGAAAACAACTACTTCAAGTCGCTCGGCTTTGATTATTGTTATGTTGAACAAGGTAACGACTTGCAGACGCTCATAGCCGCTTTCAAGCAGGTGAAGGATTCCATGAAGCCTGTAGTCGTCCATATTCACACGCAGAAGGGAAAGGGATTCTCGTTTGCCGAAGAGAATAGGGAAGGGTTCCATTGGAGCTGTCCGTTTGATGCAAAGACGGGCGTTCAAAACTGGGGAAGTGGCGAATCCTGGGGCGGCATTCTCGGCGATTACCTCATGAAGAAAATCAAGGCGGATCCGAAGGTTGTCGTGATTCATTCCGCCGTTCCGGCGGGCATCGGATTTTTTGCGCCGCAGCGTAAGGAAGCGGGCAAGCAGTACATCGACGTGGGTATTGCTGAAGAACACGCGGTCGCTTTGGCTTCTGGCCTTGCGAAGGGCGGTGCAAAACCGATTTACAGCACCCACAGCACCTTTATCCAGCGCGCTTACGACCAGCTTTCGCAGGACTTGTGCGCAAACAGCAACCCGGCGACTATTCTTGTGACGATGAGCGGTGCCGACGGCATGAACGATACCACGCACCTTTGCGTTTTCGATATTCCGATGATGTCGAATATTCCAAACCTCGTTTACCTCTGCCCGACATGCGTCGAGGAAGCCTTTGCCATGATGGATTATGCGGTGGAACAGACGAAAAGCCCGATTGCGATTCGTATTCCGAATGCTGTGGCGCACCGCAGCGTGATTTTCGACAAGGATTACTCTAAGGTTACGTATAAAGTAGAATGTGTGGGTGCGGATGTCGCAATCATTGGCCTCGGGGACTTCTATCATCGCGGCCAAGCCGTTGCTGCCGAGCTTGCAAAAAAAGGTATCAACGCAACAATCGTCAATCCACGTTGTGCAAGCTGTATCGACGAAAATGTGCTCAACAGCCTCAAGGCGAACCACAAAGTCGTTGTCACCTTGGAAAACGGCGTCGCGGAAGGCGGCTTTGGCGCAAAAATCGCCACATTCTTCGGCGGCTCCTGCATGAAGGTTCTCGTGAAAGGCCTGAAAAAGGAATTCTACGACAAGGTCCCGTTCGCAGACCTCTGCACCCGCAACCGCTTGAACCCGGAACAAATCGCCGAAGATGTGATGGAAGCGCTCAAATAAAATTCTCCTAAGATAACACCCAAAACAGAAACCCGCTCAATTTTTTTGAGGCGGGTTTCTTTGTGAATGCGTATTTTAAGTTGTAATTAGTCCATCAGGCAACGAAGGTAATTGCTGCCGAAGTGCCCCTTGTCGGTTTCATCAGGAAATGTTCCGCTTTGGTGGTTCAAGCTGTTTTGCGTTTACTCCCGTGTGCCGTCATCCCGAACTTGATTCGGAATCTAGTTTGTTGTTTCTGCGTTAAACTTGCGGAAATAGTGGTTGGTGGTTAGTGGTTGGTAAGCAGTGAAAGTTAGACGCTTCGCGCGAGGATTACTCTGAGGCGAAAATCCTCATAACTCGTAATTCATAATTTACAACAAGTCCCGCTACTTCTCTATCACCTGACCGAGAATCTGGTGGATTTTGCGCTTGTTGCTGAATCCGTCCGGGTTTCCGATGTAGTAAAAAATTTGCTTTACCAAGGCGCTCGTGTTGAAGTCGTACGAGGCGATACGGAGCAAGTAACTTTCTGCGGAATTGTCAAAGGCGTAAATGCGCGGATTTGTCTTGGGTCCTGGAATTTTGCACGTCCCTTCGTCGTTCATTTCGCAGTAAATACCCGCAACTTCATCGTTGACGCAAACCCAGCAGTCGGTTTCGGGGTTCACGCTTTCAGAGAATTTGGCGAGTTTCTCCTTGACCAAATTTCGTGCGTAGATTTCGATGGATTGCATGGAAACTCTGTTTCGCGCAATTTCCTTGAAATCCCATGGACTCGCGTATTCGTCATCAACAAATTCACGCACTTCGAGACCGGAGCTCTTGAGACCGGCAAGCCTGTCCTTGGACCACGAACTGTTGTGGTAAGGCGAAAAATAGCAGACGCGGCGGAACCCCTTTTGCATCAAGTGGCTGCCAAGCTGCTTCCCGGGAATGTCTCCGAAAGTGGAGTTGAAAAACGCCCAGTTCAATTTTTGCAAATAACGTTTTGGAATTTCGGTGAGGGGATGCTCCCACCAGACAGAAACGGGAAATTCCACGTTGAAGAAAATTTGCAGCAGAGCCTGTGGCTTTTGCACAAGCAGCGTCGAAAGTACGGCGCCAATCGCATTCGGATAATTGGCAAGCGTTCGCACCTCGCCGCTTCTGTCAATCAGCTTCCCGCTTTCTTCGTTGATGCCAAGGAGAATCAGCTTGTAGCCCAGTTCGCCCGCCGTCTGGTAGACGAACCGCAAAAAGTCGAGTTCGCGTTCGCTCTCGGCGGTGAAGCCGCCCATGGAGTTGCATCGCGTGACAAATATGATTTCGCTGAAGTTCAGGGCGTCGCGTTCCTTTTGCGGCGGGGTAAACCTGTATTGGCGCCCCCGATGCTGCAAAATTCCCGCATTTACCTTTTGCGTCAAAAATTTACGCAAGTTTGTCTGCGATACGTTGTACCTTTCCGCGAGTTCCTTTGAAAGCGGTAGCGGCTTGCTCGGATTCAAGACGCCTTTTTCCCAGTCGTTTGCAAAAGCCTTCTCGAGCCTGTCCATGACCGTTTCACGAGCAGCCTTTTGCGAAAGTAGATTCGCAAAATCGCTCGCTGAGGGCGCTGTTCCCCAGAAATATCCCTTGCCGGGAATGCTATAAACAAGATTCTCCTGGACCATCCGCTTGAGAATCGTTTGGATAGTCCCCGAGGAGGCGCTGAATGTATCCATCAGCTTGCGGACTGATGGCAGTGTGTCTCCGTTTTTGTGCGGGAGCTCGAGAATCGCTTGTTTGATTTCGTTACGCATTACGGGCGGCAATCCATTCGCGGACGCTTCTTTCGGCATTCTCGCCGAGAATTTCCTTCTTGTTCTTTTTCTTGAGACCTTCCTGGTGGGGGAGGAGACCGAAGTTGAAGTTCATCGGCTGAAAATCCTCGTTCTCTTCGACAAGGCGGTTCATGAGCGCTCCGATGCAGCTCTCGTCGGGGAGCGGGTCGGCGTGCCCGTGCAGAATCGTTTGCGCCATGTTCCATGCGGCGTACCAGCCGGTCGCAACTGCTTCGGTGTAACCTTCGGAACCGGTGATTTGACCTGCGAACCATGTGGGCGGAATGCCCTTGGCGCAGGGAAGTTCCTGCTTCAGGCGGAGTGTCTTGTCCAAAAACTTCGGTGATTCGATGAACGTGTTTCTGTGCATGCAGCCGAGACGCGCGAACTTTGCATTTTTCAGCGCCGGCACCATGGTGAAAATTTCCTTTTGCGTGCCCCACTTGAGGCGTGTCTGGAAGCCGACCATGTTGAATAACGTTTTCTGCTTGTTTTCTGCGCGGAGCTGGATGACTGCATACCAGAGATGTCCGTTATTGCCAAGGCCTAGTCCGATAGGGCGCATAGGACCGTGGCGAAGTGTCTCGTAGCCGCGGCGGGCCATCTCCTCGACGGGGAGGCAGCCTTCAAAAAGTTCATGCTTTTCAAAAGGACGCGGCTCCACCTCTTCGGCTTCGCAGAGCTTGCGGACGAATTCTGTGTAGGTCTCCTTGTCCAAGGGGCAGTTGATGAAGTCCGCGGTTTCGCCTTTTTCCCAGCGGTTCATGTAGAAGGCGTGGTCGAAGTCGATGCTGTCCGTTTCGACGACAGGTGCAATGGCGTCAAAGAAATGCAGACGTTCGCTGCCGAGACGCTTGAAAATATCATCGGCGAGAGCGTCACTTGCGAGAGGACCTGCGGCGACAAGCGTCGGACAGTCCCCTTCGAGGCTCGTGACTTCTTCGCGGTGGAGCGTGATGTTTGGGGTTTCTGCGATTTTCTTTTCCACAAGTTCGCTGAAAATGTCGCGATTCACCGTGAGCGAATCCCCGGCGGGTACAGCCGCTTCGCGGGCGCATTCCAGGAGGAAACTCCCGAGCAGGGTGAGCTCCTGCTTCAAAAGCCCATGGGCGCTTGTGACTCCCAAAGCCTTGAAACTGTTGGAGCACACGAGCTGCGCCAAGTGCCCGTCCCTGTGAGCAGGCGTCTGCCTGTTCGGGCGCATTTCATAAAGATCGACTTGAAAACCGCGGCTTGCCAGCTGAAGCGCTGCTTCGCAGCCTGCAAGACCGCCACCAATAACTCTTACACGTTCGTTCATGCTGCAAATTTAGCATTTTGTGGAATAATCTGTGTAAAGTCTTCTCACATTAAGATTATGGAAAAAGTTTTTTTTGTTTTTGCCTTATCCTGATGTTTGATTTTCCCCTTTTTCCTCCTATTTTGGGCATTTTTTTAGGTTTAAAATTACGTCTTGGATTGCTATATTTGCGCGTGGATTATTACAGTGAGCCAAGTGGCGCAATTTCTGCGTTTTTTGGCACAAAGAGGTAAAAATGCTCATTCTTCGTGGCACTCCGGCTTTGTCGGATTTCCGTCTCCAGAAGCTTCTGGAAGACTTCAAAAAAGAAAATCTCCCTGTTGTTAGCGTTTACGCAGAATTCCTCCACGTGGTGGATTTGTCCGCAGACCTCTCCGCGGCCGAAAAGGAAACTCTCGAAAAGGTTCTCCACTACGGCCCGATGCGCGAAGTGAAGGCTTTGGAAGGTGAACTCTTTGCCGTGTGCCCGCGTCCGGGTACCATCAGCCCGTGGAGCAGCAAGGCTACCGATATCGCCCACATTTGCGGTCTCCCGTCCATCAAGCGCATTGAACGTGCCATCGCCTACTACGTGAAGTTCGAAGGCGCAACGCCTGCCGGTGCCCGCGAAGTGATTTCTGCAAAGATTCACGACCGCATGACCCAGGCCGTGTTCGCCGATACTGCTTCTTTGGAAGTTCTCTTCAGCAAGGAAGATCCGCGTCCGCTGAACGTTGTCCCGGTGCTCACCGAAGGCCGCGACGCCCTCGTGAAGGCCGACAAGGAAATGGGCCTCGCGCTTTCCGCCGACGAAATCGACTACCTGGTGAAGAACTTCGTGGAACTCAAGCGCAACCCGACCGACGTGGAACTTTACATGTTCGCCCAGGCGAACTCCGAACACTGCCGCCACAAGGTTTTCGGTGCCGAATGGACCATCGACGGAGAAAAGAAGGATAAGTCCTTGTTCCAGATGATCAAGAACACCTACCAGCTCCACAACACGAACATTTTCAGCGCCTACAAGGACAATGCCGCCGTGATGAAGGGCGCAACCGCAGGCCGCTACTACGCCGACCCGCGCAACAATAAGTACGATTTCCACAACGAAGAAGTCGATATCTTGATGAAGGTCGAAACTCACAACCACCCGACGGCCATTTCTCCGTTCCCGGGTGCTGCAACTGGCAGTGGCGGTGAAATCCGCGACGAAGGTGCGACGGGTAAGGGCTCTAAGCCGAAGGCCGGTCTCTGCGGCTTCAGCGTTTCTAACCTCAAACTTCCGGGTGCCGTGCAGCCTTGGGAAAAGGACTTCGGAAGTCCGTCCCGCATCGCGACTCCCTTGGACATTATGATTGACGGCCCTCTCGGCGGTGCCGCTTTCAACAACGAATATGGGCGCCCGAACATCCTCGGTTACTTCCGTACGTTCGAACAGGAAGTTTCTTCCGAGAAGGGCACCGAAGTCCGCGGCTACCACAAGCCGATTATGCTTGCTGGCGGTCTTGGCAACATCAAGCACCAGCACATCGAAAAGGGCCACATCGACCCGGGTGACCACCTGATTGTTCTCGGTGGACCTGCCATGCTCATTGGCCTTGGTGGCGGTGCAGCAAGTTCCGTGCAGAACGGTGCCGGCAACGAATCCTTGGACTTCGCCTCCGTGCAGCGTGAAAACCCCGAAATGGAACGCCGCTGCCAGGAAGTGATTGACCGCTGCTGGGCCATGGACGAAGAAAACCCGATTACCTTTATTCACGACGTGGGTGCAGGTGGACTTTCCAACGCCTTCCCGGAACTCGTGAACGAGGGAGGCCTCGGCGGCAAGTGCGAACTCCGCAACGTGCCGAACGACGAACCGGGCATGAGCCCGTTCGAAATCTGGAGTAACGGATCCCAGGAACGTTACGTTATCGCCATTGCCGGTAACAAGCTCGACGTGTTCGACGCCATTTGTAAGCGTGAACGCTGCCCGTACGCCGTGGTGGGCGAGGCTATCCCCGAAAAGCACTTGACCCTTACGGACAAGCACTTCGGCACGACCCCGATCGACATGCCTCTCGGTGTGTTGCTCGGAAAGCCGCCGCGCATGATTCGCAACGAAAAGAGCCAGAAGCGCCCGCTCGACAGCACGGTTGTTCCGGCTGGCGAAGGCATCAAGGAAGTGGCTCATCGCGTTCTCGCGAACCCGACTGTCGCCGACAAGACGTTCCTCATTTCTATCGGTGACCGTAGCGTGACCGGCATGATTTGCCGTGACCAGATGGTCGGCCCGTGGCAGGTGCCTGTCGCCGACTGCGCCGTTACGAGCGCCACTCTCGATACTTACGAAGGTGAAGTGATGAGTATGGGCGAACGCGCCCCGCTCGCCTTGATTAGCCCGGCCGCAGCCGCCCGCATGACGGTCGCCGAATCCCTCACGAACATGGCTGCCGCCTGCGTGCCCGACATGGGCCGCGTGAACCTTTCCGCTAACTGGATGGCGACTCCGAACTACGAAGGCGATGGCGCCGACTTGTACGAAGCCGTGAAGAGCATCGGCATGGAACTCTGCCCGGAACTCGGCATCACGATTCCGGTGGGCAAGGACTCCATGAGCATGAGTACCGTTTGGAGCGACAATAAGGGCGACCACCGCGTGACTGCTCCGATTTCCCTCGTCATCAGTGCGTTTGCTCCTTGCGCCGACGTTCGCAAGACTTTGACTCCGCAACTTTTGCAGGATAACGACACGAGCCTCGTGCTTGTGGAC
>JAZLIJ010000253.1:0-1510 GCA_045617325.1 Fibrobacter sp. | reverse complement strand
GTCTGTAAGGGAGTAGATGAACAAACCGCCTTTCAGAACAAGGTTTTCCGCATATTTTGATTTTTCCAGTCGCCGCAGAAACTCCTCTTGGCAGAAGAGCTGCAGGCAGAGCTGATAGCTTCTGCCGCTTTCAGCAGCTTTGTTTTTGAGTCGTGCGAGCACGGATGCGACAATATCAGCCATTCAGCAGCACCTCCATTAGTTCGGTTACTTTTTTATACACACGCAGTTTCTTTGCGTATATCGAAAGATTCTGCAGGTTTTTGCCTGTGTCATTTGCATATGCGTTGAGCGCCTTGTTAAAAGTCTCTGCATCGAGCCTTGTGCGATATTTGAAGCAATCGCAGATCGTTCGCTCACGGTCATAAACTGGTAGCATTACTCCGTTAAAAACATCGTTTGTTTTCCCCAGCTCATAGATGTCCTGCTGAACGTAATATGTCTGCAATGGAAGAATGTTGTCTTCGAGCTTCGTTCGTGACACAGAGCGAGGAACGGCAATCGACCATTTGCGAGGAGCAAAATCGCTGTATCCGTAATGGAAGAGCGCCGATTCGACACAGACAATCCCCTTCGGGAAAAGCTTGGCAAGCACCTGCTCTTCCGAAGCAGTGTCATGTTCGGCAAGGCTGTAATACCCGTGACGAACACGTTCAAGAAAGCCTTCATTGCACAAAGATACTACTTGAACAGCGGAAATGCCGGCAGCGACAAAATCGGCTGATTTGGCTATTCCGCCTTGTTGGATTATTATATTTTTAACTTGATTTTGAATATCCATCAGCGTACCTGCTTTGTAAAATATCAAACACACAAGGACCTTTCATGTGTCCAATTTTATTATACTCATAATCTCGAAAAAATCAATAAAAAATACACACATTTTCGAATTTCGTGTGCGTAAAATTTTTTAACTGCAAAGCAACCAGGTACGCAAATACCCGGCTGCGGTTCTATGTACGCACCGCCAAAAGCGGCGGTGTTGGTGTCTTTTGTCTTATCGCTCGCCCCTGTCGCGGGGGGAGCGTTTTTGAGGCTTCTGCGCCTCGTCCCGAATCCTGTGAAGCTGTGCCAAAACGCTTTTGCGCTCCGGCGGCTTCTTTTCTTCGGCTGGCTTTCCCTCGACCTGCTGTTTCCATTCCGCAAGCTCCCACTCATAACGCTTTACTATGCTCTCAGCCTTATTGTAGGCGGCCATGAATGTCTGCCCGTCGGGGTAGCCATGCTCCTGTACCATACGGGTAATCCTGTCTTTGTGATCGCTGGCTTTATTTTCGGCGGTCTCTATTTTTGCTTCAATCGCTTTTCTCTCCTTACCCTTGAAAATGCCTGTGATTTCGGAAAGCTCCTCTCTCAGCTTCGGCAGCTCGGTGTCCAGTATCTGTTTGATCTCGGATGCACACTTTCTGAGCCTGTGCAAAAGCTCTTTCATCTCTTTGAATACTGCCATGTCGATACCGGGCTTCGGTTTCGGCGGCAGCTTCGCCTGACGGATCAGAAGCTCCAAAAT
>JAZLIJ010000252.1:0-1127 GCA_045617325.1 Fibrobacter sp. | reverse complement strand
AGGTAAAATAGGTCTTCTAAGTGGGGTGTGAGGCCATCGTTTCAGCAGGCAAACCTGAAGCGATGCACGGCTCCGAATTTTGCTGCCTGTCTGCTTCGCAGCACCCTTATTAAAGGACGAAGTCGTACAGCAAAAGTCCTTCCCCGAAAATGGGGGTCTAAGTTTCCATTTTTTATATATAGAAGATATGCAGACTTGCAATAGCTTCATTTCACGTAAACCAGGCTCATCATCGGTGGGTAGCAACTCGAGATGAGCTTCTACAGATGAAGCAGAGGTGAGTGGTTTTTTCAAAAGGAGGTCACGCTTGCTGCGCGGTAGCAGCAAGCGAAATGGGGCACACGTCAAGACTCATACTGCGCACGGCGGCTCCATTGCCGCGCGCGCTGCGCTCAAGTTGTGTGCCCACAAAAACTGACCGATACTGAAAATGGCATGGCAGGGTAGGGGTCGAGGGTGGCGGCGATACATTTGATGCCATTAGAAACATGATAAGGGTACTGGCGGGAGCACATCGCGTTGCAACGTCGCTTCGCGGAATTTTCTTGCAGGCTTTGAGTAGTGACGGGTTTCACGAGAAAATGAGGTTCGGAGTGGGAGGGGATGAGCAAAGGGTCTACTACTGAACGAAGGCGCCCGAAGTAACTTTAGATGAGCAGGCGCGAACGCGGAGCACGGCAGCTATATTTTTTTGAGCCCGGCGCCACACGCGCCACGTGTAGTAAAACCGCGTTCGTGCCCTTGGATCCTAAGGCTTCGTCTGTGAGTAGATCTTGAAGGCGGAAAGTGGAAGACATGCTCTTAAATGAAGATGCTGTTAAAATTTTGAAATTCTTTCGAAAAAGGAACGAAAAATGGGTCTAAAGTAAAGCAACTTGCACGAAAAGTGGTCCTCACCAAAGACGACAATGTCACCGGCTGGGAAAAAAGACGGAATGCAGTCATTCTAACCGTAGAGGTAAAAAAGGTCTTCTAAGTGGGGTGTGAGGCTTTCATAGCAGTCGGAGACGTTCGAAGCCGTGCATCGCTTCAGCAGGCAAACCTGAAGCGATGCACGGCTCCGAATTTTGCTGCCTGTCTGCTTCGCAGCACCCTTATTAAAGGACGAAGTCGTACAGCAAAAGTCC
>JAZLIJ010000251.1:0-3217 GCA_045617325.1 Fibrobacter sp. | reverse complement strand
GAAACACATCTGAATTAGAATCAAGTTCCTCTAGTTCCGGGTCATGCAAAAATGGGGAAACCAGAGAGTCGGACGTGTTAGGTGTTGCAATTCAATATGACCATTGTGAGAATGGTCGTTGGGTTATTGATAGTACGGTTGTTGTTGTTGATACGTCAATACACTATACGTTCCATCCGAA
Source organism: Fibrobacter sp. (assembly GCA_045617325.1). Taxonomy (GTDB): domain Bacteria; phylum Fibrobacterota; class Fibrobacteria; order Fibrobacterales; family Fibrobacteraceae; genus Fibrobacter. The sequence continues at coordinate 3,036 of JAZLIJ010000251.1, read as the reverse complement.
TCTTGACAGCGTGTTCAACCCCGATGTGGAATACGGCGAATTTAAGGATAAACGCGACGGGTATGTGTATAAGACGATAACTTTCGTTGACGGGTATGGCGATACTCGGACGATGTTCGCCCAGAACCTGAACTACGGCACATTTGTGAAATTGGGTGAGAATTCCGATGCAGAGGTGCAGAAGCACTGTTACGATGATGACGAATGGTATTGCGACCATTATTTTGGTGGACTCTACACGTGGAGCGAAACCTTCGGTTTCCCGAGAGCCTGCGATACCATACCCGTAGGGACGAGTCCTGCGTGTCCTGATACTGTTTGGTACGATCCGGATCCGGATGTTAATAACGATGGATGGAAAAGCATCATACACAAACAGGGAATTTGTCCTGATGGGTGGCATATTCTAACTTATGATGAATGGAATGCTGCCATTGGACAAACTGTGTTGTGGCGAGCATTATCTAAAGCTTCTTGGTGGTATGAAAATGGTGCAACCAATCAGGCCGGAATTTCTCTTTTAGCAACTGGGTATATTGACGAAAAAACATTCAAATATAGAGGTGAACAAACTGAGTTCTGGTATAGTGTTCATGCAGGTTATGGTGTTGATATGTTAGGAACGGATAAGGCTAAAGGATTTCGTATTTATACTGATGAAAAATACATAAAAACGGCTACTTTGACTAAAGTTGCTTACTATCCCAAAAAAACGGCCTTTCCTATCCGCTGTGTAATGGATAAGGAATAAAAAAAGAGGTTCAATATGTTCAATGAAAATAAAAAGACTGCAAAAAGGGTTTGTATGAAAAATAAAGTTAAAAAGGATGAGAATCTTTACCGCATTGAACAGCTTGAACCTCGCCTGATGATGGATGGAAACCTTAGCATTAAAAAAATCCCAAGCCGCGTCTAAAAAAATCAGCAAGGAAAATTTACTCGTGATGACTGCAAAATCGGCATCCTTCAACACCGCAAGATTTGCATAGACACACCGACGGAAGCCGACATGAAAGCCTTCAAGAAAAACATCCCTGTCGGTTCCACATTGCTTTCGCGTTAGGCCCCGCAGCCCGCATGGGGTCGGACTCGCGCGACGCTTGACTCGTGCAGTCGCACGGAGCGCGAGGCTGAACGAACGACTCGCATCGCGAGTCGATAGCGCAAGGGGGCCGGCCCGCCAGGGCAACGCCCAAAACATCGCCCCCTGTCGCCTATAGTTTGCAAAGTGAGATTTTTTCGCGCCCCGCCTTGACACCGCCCAAACTTTTGTATAAATTTAGTAGTGAACAAAGGAACACTAATCAAACCGTCGCTTTTTTTAGCCTGTAGCGACTGGAGGAAAGTATGAATAGAAAAATCAAGCCCATCGAGGAGTTGACCATCAGGGACAACTTCATGTTCGTAAAAGTCTTCAGCGACGAGGAAATCGCCAAGCCGTTTCTCAAGGCCCTTTTGAAGGTCGATATCGAGAAAGTCAGCGTCGTCGGCGAGGCCTTCCAGCAAAGCAATCCCAACAAAAAGTGCGTCCGCTTCGACATCATGGTCAAGGAAGACGGCAACGGCATCGGCCGCGTTTTTGATCTGGAGTATCGTGCAAACGAGTGCCGCGCCAAAATGCCGGCATTTTGGCATGGTCGAGTGCAGCCGGTGACGCCGTAGGCGTCAAATGCAGATGGTCTATACCAAGGAACTTCCGCTCCGCGCCCGCTACTACCAGGGCGTCTGCGACACGGAAACGCTCGGCAGTTCCCACAGGTACAAGGAGCTGAAGGAACAGTATATCGTCTTCCTCTGCCCCAAGGACATTTTCGGCAAGGACCGCCCCATTTACGAGTTCGAGAACCGCGAAAAGAACGACCATTCCCTGACCCTGGGCGACCTCACTTACAAGATTTTTGGGAACTTCGTTCCTAATTTGTGCGGCTCGGAAATGACAAAATAAATTTTGTCGCTTCTCTCGCCTTAGCAAATTATGTAATTTTAGCAAGTACGAATCGGTAACCGACGAAGCCGTTCGCGACTACCTGAAGTATTTCGCCACCGATGAGGCGACATCGACAGCAACGAAGGCCATCAAGAACAGGGTGGACTTCTATCACAAGGACCCCAAGACAAGGAGCGACTACATGACTTTTGAAGCAATGCTTGAAGAGGAACGCGATGAAGCTCGCAAGGAAGAAAAGCGCGAACTAGTCAAGGCGTTGCGTGATCAGGGGAAACTTACTTTGGCAGAAATTGCTTCTGTTTCTGGCCTCACTCCCGAAGAAATCAAGGCGCTGTAAAAGAGGCTCAGTCTCGCATTTGCGTCAAGAGCCGTTCCACATTGCTTTCGCGTTAGGCCCCGCAGCCCGTATGGGGTCGGACTCGCGCGGCGCTTGCCTTGTGCAGTTTCAAGGAGCGCGAGGCTGAACGAACGACTCGCTTCGCGAGTCGATAGCGCAAGAGGGCCGACCCCGGCGAAGCTGGGGGAACGCCCAATTTTTATAGACATGCATTGCCGATTAATCGGCCGTTGAAATTTGCTTTACGATTGCTTCGATAGTGGCACAGACCTCGGCAAAGGAATATCTATTTGCCTCAGGGAAGGTCTTTTGATAGCGTTGCCAATATTCCGCCAAAATCTCACTGTCCTTGATGCTGCGGAGAATTTCGGAGGCTTCGTTCAAGACTGCGGCATTGTTACGGAAATTTGCGGTTTCGGTTATTGCTGTGCTTAAAGTTTCCACGCTGATTTCGTTCGCCAGCATTTGCCAAATGGAATGGACGTCGAAGAAATCTTTCATCCTTGTATTCGCGACACCCATGACGAGAATTGCGTTCAGATGAACTCTAAGGCCTGAATATTGATTCTTTTCACGAATCGTTTCGATTCCTTTAATGCTGAAGGAAAAACCGTCGTCTAAATCAATTTGAACGATTTCCTGGAGAATTTCTCTAATGGAATTTTCGTCCAGCTTCCTATGACAAAGTGTTGCTGTTTTTCAACTGCATCACATTGATAGCGTTCATAGGAGAGCCTCCACATAGGGGCGG
>JAZLIJ010000250.1:0-4231 GCA_045617325.1 Fibrobacter sp. | reverse complement strand
GAAACGATGTCGCCAGCCAGTTCGCAAACCTTGTTGTAGTTGTCGATTGCGTCGGCGTAGTCGGCCGGAGCGTAATCGGACTTTTCTTCATTAGCAAAGCCATTTTCCCTGAGTTCCACAATGCGGTTCATCAAGGGGCTGGTTTCGAGATTGAACTTAATCTCCGGATGGTCAGTGTAGAAATTTGCCATAGCGCTTTACCTACTTGTTGTTAGCCTTGTAGTACTTGATTAACTTGGGAACCACTTCTTCAACGTTGCCGTTGATGACGTAGTCTGCGATTGCATTGATCGGAGCGTCCGGGTCATTGTTCACGGAAATGATAATGCCGGAATCCTGCATGCCAGCGATGTGCTGGATCTGGCCGGAAATGCCGCAAGCAATGTAAACCTTGGGACGAACGGTGAGACCGGTCTGACCGATCTGACGGTCATGGTCGGCAACGAAGCCTGCGTCGATTGCAGCGCGGCTTGCTCCAACTTCGCCGTGGAGTTCCTTGGCCAGTTCGAACAGCATGTCGAAGTTTTCCTTGGAGCCCATGCCGTAACCACCGGCGACCACGATGGGAGCGCTCTTCAGGTTGTTCTTGGCGGCTTCAACGTGGCGTTCCAGAACCTTCACCACGTATTCAGCTTCGGGAACGTACTTGGCAACGTCGTGCTTTACGACTTCGCCCTTGTAGTTTACGTCCTTGATTTCCTTATTTTGTATGGAAGGAGGGGGGGGGCTCCCCCTCGCTGCAACCGCCTAGCGGCGTTTTCCGCTACCCCCACTGCGGGTGCTCAGACGCCGCACCCGCAACGCCCGGGCTTGCCGCACCGATTTTCTTCGTTTGGAGTATAAAATTGACAAAATAAGAGTAATTTTGTAACTTTGGACGACTTTGCTACTTGTGAGTAAAGGATGTTTTATGAAAAAATAATATTGATTTGGGCTGTTCTTCTGATGCTTTCAACGGCTTTCGCACAAAACTGTCCTAATGGGAAAAGGTCTTGGAAAGATTTTCCTCAAGAAAAGGGGGAGGAACAACAGTGGTTGGAGCCTTATGATCAGACGTACTTACCATATAACGTATGTAGTGATCCTCATTCCGTAGAAGTTGTAAAAATGGAGGAAATGGTTGACTGTTTTTGGGATAAGGCAGAGGGTTTCTGGGAAACAATAACACAAGACCATGGTTTTTGTCTATTTAGCGTTGTGAAGATCGTATATAATGTAACCTGTAAAAATAAACTTCAGTATCAAGGTGTAAGATATATAACATCAGGCGAAGAATGCAAAAAATCTGGCTGGACGCATGGTGTATTTACTTCGGAAGAAAATGAATTTAAAGCCAATGCTCATGGATGGCAAGATTTTTCTTTAGGATATTTAAGTGCTGATGGGACTATTACTGATTATCAGACGAGTTTTAAGACGTGGAAATATGGAGATAAATTTGATAAAGATGAAATAGTAAAAAAGTGGGAAAAACAAAAGGTCGCCTTTCCTGAATGGACTTACTTGGGAGTCCCTGGGGAAAAATTGGCTCGACCTGTAATTTTTGTGCATGGCATAAATAGTAGTTACGATACATGGGGCGTTGTACCTCTTACTGATGTTTCTGGCGAAGCGAAAAAAGCAGAGGATTCCTTTCAAAAGGGGCTTGTAAAGAAATATTTAAATGGGTCTGCTCCTGATATTATTGCAAGAATGCAAAATATTGATAATTCTAAGGCGAATATTAACAAGAATGGAATTTATTTTTACCAAGCGCCAGGAAAATTTGTGAATAGTGGCGAGTGGGAAGAATATGGCTTGGAATGGGATGGGAAAAATGCGTCAAATTCACAATCCAGGAAATTATATCAGCAATTAATTAGTGTCCTTGATGATTTTTATGGTACGGATGAAATTGATGGCTGGAAAAATCGACCAGAATTGATTGTTGATTTTGTTACACATAGTCAGGGTGGGCTTGTTATAAGGGAGATGCTTCGTGGGCTTCAAACTGACGGAGGTAATCTTAATGGTCCTCAAAATGCAGCAAATCATATAGGAAAAATTATCACGGTAGATACCCCACATTTTGGCTCTGAACTTGCCGTGACAAATACAAGTGATATAGAAGACGAATTCCCTGGTTTAAAATTAGTTATAGACGACCTTGATGCTCAAGAAAAGGGAACTCCTGAAGAACATGATTTGATTACTGCGAAATTGGACTTACACTGGTATAGTTATGCGTCGAGAGTGGCTATAGAATCTATAGATGGATATACAAAAATTTTTGGAACTGATGGTCCGCAGGCTATTCTTGGCGCTCTTTTCCCCGTTGCTGGAATTTTGGGGTGGGCTTATGGTGCAACAACTGATTGGGCTACTGATTTTACCCTAACTGTGAAGGGGCCGTATGTTGGCGAGTATGTCCCAGAAATATTTGTTGATGCTGTTGGACCTTACAATCCTACAATAAAACTCGGTTCAATTAAAACAATGGATTCAGTTTCACAAGAAGCTCGAAAAATTAGAAGATTGGGGACACATCTTGACAAAAATAGCTCGTTCATGCAAAATTTAATTGATAGGTATCCTCAAAGACCGGACGGAAGCAATGTGGAAATTCTTCCTCTGTATTCCCCGTCAACAAAGAGGTTCCTTGCGGATTTGCTTTATTCTTTGGGAGAAGAAGCTAACAAACTTTGTGAAGAAAATGATGAGAGTGAAGGGTGCTTTGCTGCTGGAACCTATTTTAAAACGTATGCGATGAAAATGGCAGAAAAGCAGGGGGTCGCAGAAATAACCGATGTTGATTTCGACGATAAACTTTGGAATGCGCTAGTTGATATTCAAGACAACTGGCTTTCTCAGAGTGATGTTGCTGTAACGGAATATAGCCAAAAATTTCAGGATTCTAGGTTTGGCATTTCGTCAGATTTGATATCAGAACTCAAAAATCCACGTTTTTATATGTATCATGACGCTCTTGCTCCTTGGGAAGATGTGCTACACATGCCTGTGAAAAATATGAACGATGGTTCTACACGGCAAGGTCTGGACATATCCTGTGCGCTTGATTTCTATTGCGATAAAATTCTGCAAAAGAGTGATGCGAAATTAATTTACCTAAATGAAGGTAGCGTTGCCTTGACCGGTAATTTTGAAATTTCACCGATGTTTATGGAACGCGGTATTCAGGAAGTTAAGGTTTCTGATGGGACGAACTACCTGAAAGCCTCTTACGCACCTAATGTTGGCTCTACAGTTTCTTATACCGATGGAAAGGGAAATGTTGTACAAGATATTGTCTTGAATGCGGCAATCTCGACGACGCCTTCGATATCCCGAGATGGACAGAATATCACCGTTTCGTTTAACAACTATTCGGGTAAAATGTATGAGAAAACTTACCTGATGGCGAAATTGTCCCCTAATATTACATATTCTATTGGAAATGGAAATGTTGGTGCTTTGCCGAAAGTTGTGGCGGGTGTTGCAAATGTAACTGTTCCTGCAACGCAGATGCCACCAAGTACGCCTAAGGATAAATTCTATGCAAAGTCTTCGATTTTTGCGATGCATAGAGAGGCTAGGGGAGATCATGAAGCCAATACTTCTCGTCCAAGGATTCTTGTGGCTAATGCCTCGAACGCTGATGTGAATGGATTTAAGGTTGCCTATTATTTTACCGCTGATCCCGCTCGAAAGCCTGTTGTAGAAGTGGATTACCCCAATATCCCCGTAACGCTCGAAAATCTGGGTGGCGATCAGTGGCGTTTTGTTTTGGATGGTACGGATTCCGTGATAAAAGCGCATTCTGTATTTCCCAGTATAGATGGTTGGCAAATTCGATTGCATTATAGTGACTGGTTTGATTACAAACATCTAAACGATTGGTCTGCTGATTATAACACGGGAATCCCTACAATAAACAGAAAAATTATCGTATATAGTAGTACTGGTGAAATTCTTTGGGGTGCAGAGCCCAGAATGTTCAAGAGCACAGACGATGGCATTGTAGCTTCGCCCAAGGGAACTATTTCGTGGAAAGATGCTGCTCCTTGGGAAAAGAACATGTTTAAACCGCAGGTTACTGTTTCCAATACAGGTGGTGTAAATCTTCAAAATTACCACGCTAAAATGTGGTTTAGAGTCCCTACTGGGAAAAATCTGCAGCCTCCTCCTGAAGATTGGTATACTCCTGAATCAAGACCTTCTTTGGCAAATATCGGCGGAAATGTTTGGGAATTAG
>JAZLIJ010000249.1:0-10087 GCA_045617325.1 Fibrobacter sp. | reverse complement strand
TCGGAGGAAGAACTTACCGAGGATGGAATTCTCATCTTCGCGAGTACGTCACATGGTCGGGCGACACCGTGCCGCTAGGCGTCGAACCGCTCTCGATAGTGGACATAACAGGATTCAGAGGAATCGTATAAAAGGAGATTGAAATGGAAAGAATCAATACGCCTACATCGGTAAACGGTAAGTTCGTCAATTCTTTTGGAAGTCGGAAGGCGACTCAGCTTAGTGCCGAATGGTGCAATGGAATCCAGGAAAGCATTGCCAAGGTTATCGAGGCTGCTGGAATAACTCTTTCCGCAGACGACTTGCAACTTTTAACTGCGGTTAAGTCGCTTGCGCATGTGATTGATGATGGAGTCCCGTTGGCTATCAGTCAACAGGGGACTAGCGGTTCAACAGTAGTGTCGAAGGCTGGCGTCGCTATAGCCAATACCGGTATTCAAATTGCGTTGAATTCTTCTTCTGGAGGCTTGTTCATTACGTCTTCTGATTTAGCTGCTGTGGTTGCCGCGACAGGGGTAAGTATTTCTGGTAACGAGTCGGTGCCTGAAGGTGAGACAAACCCGTCTCCAGATGCGATTGCAACGCAAATAACTAAGGAAGGAATTGTTGTCAGAAAAACAGGAGATGCTTCGGGGAATTACGCTGTAGTTGCTCGTAATGGAATGTCTCTTTTTGGCTCAGACGGAAGTTTAAAGGTGTTTGCCGGGTATGATCCTGTACGCGGAGGCTGGTATCACCATGTATCTGGAAATGCCAAAATAGAAGGGCAGCTTGAGTCCGGGTCTGTAAAGAGTATCGGATTGGTTGAAACTGGCTCAGTCAAGAATAACGGTCCCGACGACAGGGCCGTATTGGAATATTTCTTCCCGCAAGGATACGAAGGCATGGTCGTTAACGTCGCAGGCCCTTCAATCATCGTATTTACAGACGGGCCAGACGATGACGCTAGTCAGATGGCAGCCATATTCAGTGTGGAATGTGGCGTGGCGAATGTCGGTAGAAAGTTGACCGTATGCAATAATCGTTCATTGGCGTTTTCTGTCAAGTACGGGCCTGAAGACGGCAAATCGCTAATGCTTGCGAAAGGGAAGGCGAAAACATTCGTATTGGTGTCTAAAACGACGGAATCTTACACTTGGCTTCCTGTAGAATAGTATGCAAAAAAGTATGCAAAAAACGTTTGCTTTTTTGTTGTTTTGAACGTTTTTAGATGTTTCTACTAAAGTAGGGCAAAATAAAGCGGAAGCCCATAAAATAAGGACTTCCGCCAAATTTTTCCAAAATAATTGGAATGTCGCTGAATTACCTGGAGTAGTATTCCACGACGAGCTGTTCTTCGAGCTTGACCGGGATCTGATCGCGGAGCGGGAGCTTCACGAGAGAACCTTCCATCTTGCCGAGGTCAACGTTCAGGTATTCTGGAGCGGCAGCTGCGCTAGCAATTGCTTCCTTAATCTGGACGTGTTCCTTGGACTGTTCGCGAACGGCGATGACATCACCGGCCTTGATCAGACGAGACGGAGAGAAGCTGCGAACGCCGTTCACCATGAAGTGACCGTGTGCAACATACTGACGGGCAGCGAAAATCGTGCGGGCAAAACCCATGCGGTAGACGAGTGCGTCCAGGCGGGTTTCGAGCAAGATCATCAGGTTGTCACCTGCAGAACCTTCACGACGGTTTGCTTCGGCATAAGCCTTGGCAAGCTGAGCTTCGGAAATGTTGTAGGTGAAGCGAAGACGCTGCTTTTCGACCAACTGCTGCTTGTAAACGGAAGCAGACTTCTTGCGGTTCTGACCATGCTGGCCAGGTGCGAAGTTGCGGCGGTCGAGAGCCTTTTGAGTCTTCTGAGAAACGGCAACGCCGAGAGAGCGTGCTACTTTACCTTTTGGTCCACGGAAGGAGGACATATTATACCTCTTAGAGGAAGCTCTTTGGTTACGCTTGCAAATTGGCAGAGCTTGGCGCGACTTGCAAGATTTGGACTTCAATGATAGTTAAATATTCACGTATTGTCAACAACATGGACCCATTTCGTGTCATTTGCTGCTTAATGCGGGCATTTTTCAAAGACGAAGGGATTGTGGTCACCTTGAACCTTGAAAATGCGGCGGTCGCGTTCGCATTCGCTTTCGGTGACGGGGTAGGTCTTGTCCCAGGCTTCGAAGAGCTTGCGGTCCTGCTTGGAAAGCTTGATGCCGTAGGTCTTTTCCATGTAGAAGTGGACGCGGGCGATTAGGCCGCGGACTTCTTTGCGCGGTTGAATCTTTTTTTCCTTGAAATCGACGATGGTTTCGCATTCGCCGTACATGGGGACGGGGCTGTTCGTCCACTGGTTGTACATGAAGTTGCTGCGGTCGCCGTTCACCTCGCCGATGGAGGGATAGAGGTTGTGCATGTCGCCTTCCATGACTTTGAAGATTGTGTCGTTCGCGCTGCAGTTCTTGCGACCGCCGTCGTGCCAGCAGGGGAGCTGCTTTCCCATGTTGTGGGCTGTTACGATGTGCTCCCATTCGATGCGTTCGGCGCGCTTGGTGCTGGTGCGGTTCGGGTTCTCGCGGGGGCGGAAGTTGCAGGTGCTGAAGTCGATGTGCTTTTTGTCAAGGTACTTGCAGTCGCAGTAGAGGGTGCGCTGGAGTTCACCGTAGTAGACGCGGCGTAGCTGCTTGCTTGCGTCGCGGTAGTTGTAATGCTGCGGGGCGGCTTCCGGGTCAACTTTTGCGGATGTTACGGATACGAGGATGCCAAGAATCAAGGCTACAGAGCAGGCTGAAACTTTCATAATTATGAATGGCGATATTTCGAAAAGATGATGATGAATCTGATGGAAATGTAATTAATGCGTCGGCGAGTGTCGTATGTTGATGGTGGAATGTCGAATGGGACGGCTGTGAAATTGCCGCTGGAAGGCCGCGGCTAGTCGTGGAATGGTGGCTGGAAGGTCGCGGAAGGTTGCGGAAGCGGATTTGCTGGCTGTTTTTGGGAAAAATGGACTCCAATTTGGGAAAAAATGTGATTTGGAGTCTAATTTTGTAGATAAAGTAACTGTCTTTGCGGTGGCAGGTGGTCTTTTTGCCGTTATGATGGGCTCCAAATAAAAAAAATCCTTGTTTTGGGACCCATTTTTTTTGTTGCAATTTGAAAATGAGTTTGTACAACGTAATAAATTGGGCTCCAAAATTGAAAGGATGATGATTTGGAGCCCATTTTTGCGTGTTTTGAGTGATTTTTCTATATTTGTGGCATGTCTCAATCTGGTATGGATTTTTTGAATTCCAGGCTGATGTTCGGTATGCAGCCTGGGCTTGAATCGACTCGTAAGCTTTGTGCGGCCTTGGGAAATCCTCAGCAGAAATTCAGGACGATTCATGTGGTGGGCACAAACGGCAAGGGTTCCACCAGCTTTTATCTTTCGGGAATTTTGCAGGCGCATGGGCTGAAGACGGGGCTTTATACGAGTCCGCATTTGGTGAACTTGCGGGAACGCATCCGCGTGAACGACTTGCCGATTGACGAATCCTCGCTTGACCGCTTGCTTTTGACGGTGAAGGATGCCGCCGAGCGAGTGGGCGTCGAGCCGACGTTCTTTGAGGTGCTGACGCTTGTGGCGTTTCTCTATTATGCGGAGCAGAAAATCGATGTCGTGGTGCTTGAAGCGGGCATGGGCGGCAGGTTGGACAGTACCGCTGTCGCATGCGGCGATATTGTGGTGCTGACGAGCATCGGACTTGAGCATACGGAGGTTCTCGGGCCGACGGAAAGCGCGATTCTCAAGGAAAAAATGGGGGTGGTGGAGGCTGGGCCTTGTGCGGCTCCTATGCGGACGTTCGTTGTTGGCGGACTTTCGCAGGAATTGCTTTTGGAGGCGAAGAATTATGCGGTTGCGCATGGCTGCGATTGCGTTGTTCCTGGGATTCGTAACGATGTTGTGCTTCCGAACCTGGGACGCCATTATGTAGAAAACGCGAGTCTCTCGCTTAAGGCGGCTGAAATTTTTCTAGACAATTACTTTGTGTGTGATAACGGGCGTGAAGGTCTCTTCGGTGGCGAACGCTGCGATTTTAGCGGCGATTGCGACGGCGGTCGCAGCGGACACTGCGATAGCGGCGACTTCGCTTCTCGCGGAGACGGCGACCGCAACAACAGTGACCTTTGCAGCGGAGTTGATGTCGGCCGTCGCGGTAGCAATTCTAGCGACGATTTTGGCAGCGGCAGTGGCGACTTTGGTTGCAATGTTGCTGTTCGCAGCGCTTGCGTTTATGACGATGCCGTGGCGGTGCGGCTTTTGAAAACGCGGTCGTGGGCCGGACGCATGCAGACTCTATCGGATGCAAATGGATGCGTGCAGTTTATTCTAGACGGAGCCCACAATTCCCATGCGGTTCGTCGCCTGGTGGAATCTCTTGATGAATATTTTCCGGGGCAAAAGTTCCACTGCGTCTTTGGGGCGCTCAAGGACAAGGATGTGGATGAAATGCTGCAGCTGATGGCGCCTTACGTGAGCCACTGGCATGTTACGCGGACCCCTTATCCGAGGTTTCGCGAGCTGGACGATATGAAGTCGCTGTTCGAATCGCTGCATTTGAAGGTGGATTCGGCGGAGTACCTGAGCCGTGAATATTTGGATGCTGTGCGCCGTGATGCCGATGGACCTGTGCTTGTGACGGGGTCTCTCTATATGATTGGCGAGACGGTGCAAGCGTTGAAGGACGATTTTGCTGAACTTGCGTTTTTCCGCGGTCTTTCACCTACGACAAACGAACATCGCTAGCTTTTGAACCCGAAATTTCCCGGATTGCAATTTTTTGCACACTTCCTATACTTGTGGCGGAAGTGTTTTTGCTATTTTAGGCGAACAACGCTTGGAGGTTGTCTTGTATAATTCCGTCCCTATATTCCAGATGGTGGCGCAATCGGATTTTGCGACTCTTGCTATCCTTTGCATTCTCGGATTCATGTCCTTGTTCTCCTGGGGCATCATTATCGTCAAGTATTTCATCAACAAAAGCGCTATGCATCGGAATGCAAAATTTTACAAGGAATTTTGCAAGGTGCAAAACTTCAATGAACTTCATCAGCTGTGTGCTGTGGCTAAAGATAGCGCCCTTCGCAATCTGACGATTGATGTGCTAAAGGAAGAAGGCAAAATTGGAAAGCTGGTCCGTTTCGAGGCGGCCCCGCAGCGTGCGTCGCTTTTGGAAGATGCTATCCAGCGCTTTATCGAAGGTAGACGCCTGTTTGAAGACCGCTTTTTGGGATTCCTTGCCACAAGTTCCAATCTGGCTCCGTTTTTTGGATTGCTCGGTACGGTGTGGGGCATCATGATTGCTTTTTTCCAAATTGGCCAGCATGGCTCTGCGGATTTGACCGTTGTCGCTCCGGGTATCGCCATGGCCTTGATTACGACTGTCGCAGGCCTTCTTGTTGCTATTCCTGCTTCTGCGGGCTACAACTATTTTACCGCTTGCAATAGCCGAAATGAAACTTCGTACTATAACTTCGGATCCCAGATGCTGAGTCTTTTCAAACGCGACGACCTGCTTGCGTTTGGCGGTAAAATCGGCTAGGAGGCTCCGTGAAGCGCAGTCGCAGAAAAGAACTGAAGCAGGAGATGAACCTCACGAACATGATTGACATCGTGTTCGCTATATTGATTGTGTTCATCCTCTGTGCGCCGCTGTTGAGCCAGGGGGTCAAGGTGAATCTCCCGAAGGTCGAGGCTCCGACTTTAGAGCAGGAAAAACTGCTGAAAGTTTCCATTACCAAAAATGAGGATATCTATATCGCCGATATGCAGGTCGATTTTGAAAATTTCGATGAAATATTCAAGTCGCTGTGGAATGGCGAAATGGCCGTTGTTGTCAATTCTGACGAATCCGTGAGCTATGGATTTGTGATGCGAATCGTGACGCGCGTACAAAAACTCGGTGTGACGAAACTTGGCTTTCTGACTTTGAATCCTAAAGAAAAATTGGGTAAATGAGCGCGGAAAAGGAACAGATACAGTATTTCTCGTCCGAAAAAGACGGAATGATGGTGAAAATCATCGTGTGTTCCCTTGTATTCCACGCGGCGCTTATTGTGGGGTTGTATATCTTGCATTGCATGGATTCAAAGCCCGAACCGGAGATGATTCCCATATTCGAGATGGTGCAGGTGGCGCCTCCTCTTCCCGAACAGCCCGAGGAAGTCAAGGAGCCTGAGCCCGAGAAACAGCCGGAACTTCCCAAGGAGGAACCTAAACCCGTCGAGGAACCTGAACCTGTGCCTGAGACGAAACCGGAGCTTCCTCCCGAACCTAAGCCCGAAGTGAAGCCTGAGCCGCCAAAGGAAGAAGTCAAGGAACCGGAGGTGAAACCCGAACCGCCGAAAGTCGAGCCGAAACCCGTCGAGAAGAAACCGAAAAAAGAGGTGAAGCGACCGAAGCGTGTTGATCCGGACGATGATTTTGATGATGACGATTTCCCGCTGGACGATATGGATTTGCCGAAGTCCTTTGAGTCTTCGACGTTGAAACCTGTCGGAAATGTTGAGATGGACCCCTTGATGCGCGCCTATCTGGAACGCTTGAAGCAGATCATCATGAGCAACTTCAATCCCCCAGGAGGCTTGGAAGTAGCGCGAGGTTCCAAGACGACGGTGCAGTTCTCGGTGAACACTTACGGGAAGATTACAGGTGTCCTGTTGAAGCGTTCTTCTGGGAATGGAACATGGGACCATCTTTCTGTACGTGCTGTGCAGATTTCGAAGGTTCCTGGACTTCCGCCAAGTTACGACGAGTCCAGTTTGGTATTGCATTTTAATTTTACACCGAATTAGCATGGTTATTTGGAGTACAAGATGAATAGATTTTTGATTGTAGCGATGCTTTTCTTGTTGATGCCTGTGACCGCCATGGCTGCGGCTGATACGATTTCCGTAGACTTGAACGTCTCGGTGTTCCAGACAATGCCGCTTGGTGTTGTTCCATTCGAGGAAACTTCTGGTGAAATTCGGTGGACCGATGAAACTCCGCACCAGATTGTGACGCGCGATGCGAATCTTTCCGGTCGCTTCGAGGTTATCGTTTCGGATAAGTTTGACCTTGTGCTTTTCAGCAGGAGCCATGCGAACCATTATGTGACGGGTCGCGCGATGCGCAACAGCGATGGAAAAATCCGTCTGGAATGTTTTTTGATGGCGTCGCAGACGATGGACACGATGCTCAGCGAAGCCTATACAATTCAGCCGCATGAACTTCGCCGCGCGATGCATGACTTCTTTGATAAGATTGTTACTCGTTTATGGGGCGAACGTGGTGTTGCTTCGACAAAGCTTGCGTATGTATCCAAGGTGAATGGCGTGAAGCAGGTGGTGGTTTCTGACTACGATGGTTATCACAGGTCGCAGCTCACGCGCGATACGACGATTAGTATGATGCCGGTGTGGATGAAGGGCAACAAGGGAATCATCTACGTGAGTTTCAGAAGCTATCGTCCGCGCTTGTACCAGAAGACGTTTGGTGGTTCGGAACGTGCGCTTTTCACACAGTTTGACCAGACTTTCAGCCCGGCCGTGAATCCGAAGACCGAGGAACTGCTTTTTTCTGTGACTAGCGATGCGGGAACATTCCTTTATCTTGGAAATCCTGCAACGGGAAAGGCTCGCCGGTTTATCCAGATGAACTCCGACCAGACAAGTCCAGCCTGGAGTCCATTTGCGACGGATGTCCTCTTTTCGACGAATCGTGGCGGTGGCCCGCAAGTTTACGCGGTTGGCAAGGATGGAAGCGACTTGCGCCGTGTGACGTTCAACGGAAACTACAACGAGAGAGCGAGCTGGTCTCCAGAAGGCGACCGAATTGTCTATACGTCGATGGATGACGGCAAGATGAATATTTATACCTGTGCGCTGGATGGAAGCGATGTCGTGCAGTTGACCTCCAACGCAGGGAATAACCAGCATCCTTCCTGGTCGCCGGATGGAAAACTGATAGCTTTCAGCAGCGATCGCAGCGGAAGCTACCAGATTTACATTATGCGTAAAGATGGAACCAATGTAACGCAGATTACCCGTGGCGGTGAAAATACCTCGCCGACCTGGTCTTGGTACTTTGACGAAAAAAACAATAAATAAGGTGGTGTAACATCATGAAAAAAATCTTTAAGTTTGCTACTGTGGCTGTTGCCGCTTGTGCTGCATTGACCGCATGCTCCAAGCCTGAACCGCCTAAGACTGAACCTACTCCGCCAGCGGCACCTATTGAGGTTCCTGCGGTCCAGGAGCCGAATGCGGATTCCCTAGCTGCATTGGAACGTGCCCGCCTTGAAGCTGAACGCTTGGAAAGGGAACGCGCCCGCTTGGAAGCGCTTATCAATAGAATCATGTCGGAAGATGTCTATTTTGAATTTGACAAGTTTGAATTGACGGAGAAGGCGAAGGAGCTGCTTGCGCAGGTCGCTGAGCTTTTGATTAAGGAAAACCGCTTCAATATCACCATCGAGGGGCATACGGATGCCCGCGGAACGGAAGACTACAATATGACGCTGGGTGCAAAGCGTGCCATGAAGGTGAAGGAATTCTTGATGGCGTATGGCGTTGACGGTCGTCGCCTGGATTCCGTGAGCTACGGCAAGGAAAGGCCCAAGGTCGCCGGTGAAGATGAGGACGCTTATTCTCAGAATCGCCGCGCCAATTTCCGCGTGCGTACCAGATAGCTTTATAGAGGTTTGTATGAAGTTTGTGCCTTTATGCCTTGTGGTTGGCTCCTTGATTTTGTCAGGATGTGGAGTTACGTTGCAGGAGCTGAATGCGAGTGGCGATAGCATCAAGAAGGAAATGAATACTTCCGTAGCTGGGCTTTCTGAACAGAATGCTGCGTTAAAAGCGCAGATTGATAGCCTTCGCTTGCTTTTGGAAGAATCCGCCCTTGTGCAGAAACGCTTGGTTGCGGAACTGACCGTGCTTGCGAATCGTGTGGCGAATGAAGCGAACCGCAATGATTCCCGCCAGGAAGAAAACCGCCATCGCTTGGACATGTTGCTCGGAAAATCCGACAAGATTCTTGCGAAAAAAGTGGTTGTGAATAACGGTGCGGCTCCGGTGACCGCGTCTTCTGATATGGATGTGGCTGCGGCAGAGCGTCGAGTCGAAGCTGAGGCCATGTTCAATGCTGCGAAAGCCGACTATCATAGGGCCGAATACAAACTTGCCTATTCCGGCTTTAAGCAGGTCTATGAGCAGACGCGAACTGGTGAACTTGCCGAAAATGCGCTCTATTGGATGGGGCTCTGCTTAGAAGATGCTGAACAGATTGACAAGGCTAAAATCGTTTACAACAAGATTATCGAAAGTTTCCCGAATAGCTTGAAATCTTGCACTGCCATGTACAAAATCGCTTCTATTTATGGTGACGAATGCGATATTGTCATGAAAAAGCAGTTCTTGCAGATGATCCTTTCGAGCCAGCTTTGCGCTTCGGCTGCAGGCGAGTTTGAACAGGCTGCTGCACTTTTACAGGAAATCCTAACGTACAAACCTATTAACGGTAAATCCCAGGAACAGGTCTGTCGCGAAAATCTTGTACGTAATGCAAATTAGTTTGTTGAAAAATGAAGAAGTCCTCGGTGAATGCCGAGGATTTTTTGTTTTTAGGTGAAAAAATTTTAGAATTTTGCGGCTAGATTGAAAATCACGGCTAGCATCTGTTACTAGTTACGCCGGGTTTTCGATATCTTCGACGGAGACTGCGTCGGGGTTTACGCGCTTGACCGTTGCGCCGAGCGTTGCCATCTTGGCTTCGAAATCCTCGTAGCCGCGGTCGAGATGGTAGATGCGGCTGACGCGCGTTTCGCCTTCAGCAATCAGACCTGCGAGGACAAGTGCTGCGCTGGCGCGAAGGTCGGAGCCCATGATGTCGGCGCCTTCGAGCGGGAGGCCGCCCTTGATGGTTGCCGTGTTGCCGTTCAGCTGGATGCTTGCACCGAGGCGTTCCAGTTCTGCGACGTGCTTGAAGCGGTCGTTATAGACGGTGTCCTGCACGAGGCTGTTGCCCGGAATGGAGAGGAGGGTTGCCATGAGGGGCGCCTGCATGTCGGTCGGGAAACCGGG
>JAZLIJ010000248.1:0-15960 GCA_045617325.1 Fibrobacter sp. | reverse complement strand
TACGTTTTTGACCGTGCTCAAGTCCAGCCGAATGACAGGGTACTTTTTCCACTCGGTCTCAAGGCGTTCCATGGCGAGACCTTCGAACAGTTCCTTGCGACCTTCGAAGTAACATTGCAAAGTGCTGATGAGGAGGGACTTCCCGAATCGGCGCGGACGGCTGAGAAAGTAATAACGATCAGATTTGACTAGCTTGTAAATCAAGTCAGTCTTGTCCACATAGAATTTATTGTCTGCACGGACTATCGCAAAGTCCTGCACGCCGATTGGAAATCTTTTCAAAACCATAACAATAATATAACAAAAGGCGAGCGCAGCGAAAATAAGCTTGCTTATTTTCATTGCCGAGCCGCCCTATATGCGTGCGAAGCACGCCATATAACAAAAGGCGAGCGCAGCGAAAATAAGCTTGCTTATTTTCATTGCCGAGCCGTACTATATGCGTGCGAAGCACGCCATATAACAAAAGGCGAGCGCAGCGACCGCCGAGCCGCAGTTTGGGGGCATACCCCCGAGTACCGTCATCCCGAACTTGATTCGGGATCTAGTTTGTGCTTTCTGCGTCAAACTTGCGGAAATAGCAGCCAGTGAGAATCGTGGCGTCTTCGGCTAACTCAGGCTATTTCTTCCTTCTCTTCTTTTTCACGAGTACCTTGTCAAGCCCAGACATCAGTTTTTCGGCGAGTTCCGCGTTGCCGGCAGCAAGGAGCGCCTTCTCCCCGCGCGGCAGTTTCTTGATGCGGGCTTCGAGGCGGAGCGCGTATTCCTTGCTTTCGAGTTCAAACGTCTTGAGCACGCACTTGGGCGGAAACGCCTTCGTGAACCTCGCGCCCTTGCCTTCTACATGTTGCTTGTAACGGGCTTCTACGCATGCAGCATAGCCTGTGTAAATGCGGTCTCCGGCGCAGCGGAGCATGTAGACAAAATGCGGCATGGCGATTCAAATAAATTTATCTAGTCAAGCCTTCTGATTCACTTCAGACTCGCAGGATGATTTTTCCAGTTTAGCGTCGGCACCCCTGCTTACAACATTTTTCTTAGGCAAAGGTTCCTTTTTTCTTTGAGCAATAAGTTTGTCAAACTCGTCCACCTCATCATATCGGGACATCCATTCGTCAACATCAACAGATGAACCTCTACCTGGAATACGTCCAAAGACAAGAATACTTACGGCCCCCATGCCAGCACCCCAAAGAATCAGTTTTAGCGTAGAATCCAAACCTAAAAACAGTCCAAAAACCAATCCCATAATCACAAAACCACCGGAATAAACAAGCCATACATACAATCTATCTTTCATATCGCAAATCTCTCTTTTCCAATAAAAAACGGTGCCGATAAAAGCACCGTTCAAAAAGCTCTTTTCGACGTTTTACTTCTCTTTCTTCGACACGATGACCATGTAGATGGTGCCAAGAATAGCGGCGCTAAAGCTTCCCAGCAGAATGCCTAGCTTCGCGGAATCCTGACGACCGCCCACATCGAAGGCGAGGCCAGCCACAAAGAGCGCCATGGTGAATCCGATACCAGCGAGCATGCCGCCACCCCAGAGAATCTTCCACGGGTAGCTAGGCTTCTTGGAAACGCCCACCTTCACAGCAAGCAAGCTGAACAGGAAAATGCCAATCGGCTTACCGAAGATAAGGGCCAAGGCAACAGCGCCCATCACAGGCACTTCGAGTCCACCGAGCTTGATTTCGACACCGGCATTGGAAAGTGCAAAAAGCGGCATGATGGCGAAGTTCACCCACGGGACAAGCGGCTTGTACAAGCGTTCCTGGAGGCTGAGGCTTTCGCGGGCGCCGCGCTTGAGCATGCTGAACACGCGATACTTTTCTTCACCGGAAACGCTTGCGTCGCCATCGAGAACGTTACCCACGCTGTTTGCAAAGCGGGCCACCTTGCCAGTCGCAATGACGGGCTTAGCAGGCACGGAGAGGCCGAGCAGCACGCCAGCGATTGTCGGATGCACACCGGACTTCACGAAGAAGGCCCAGATGGCGACACCGATGACGCCGTGCAAAAGCAGGTTGCGGATACCGATGCGGAACATGACGTTAATCAGCACCAGAAGTGCCAAGGCCGTTCCGAGAGCGGCAAAGTTGATACCGTCGCCGCTCGGGTAGCCAATCGCAATCACGAGAATGGCGCCGATATCGTCGGCAATCGCCAAGGTCAGAATCATCACACGAAGCGCATGCGGAACCTTCTTGCCAAGAATCGCCATGCAGCCCACGACAAACGCAATATCAGTAGCAGTCGGAATGCCCCAACCGCGGGCGGCGCTCAATTCACCATGCGGACAAAGCGCCAGGTAAATCAGCGCCGGGAAAAGCATACCGCCTGCAGCAGCAATAATCGGGAGGCTCGCCGCCTTCGGGTCATGCAGTTCACCGTAGGTCATTTCGCCCTTGACTTCGAGACCGATATTGAAGAAGAATATCGTCATCAGCGCATCGTTGATGAACCAGTGCAAATCGCCCGCGCCAACCCAGCTGCCAATCGTCAGCACAAAAGGCAAGTGCCAGAAATGCTCATACGACGATGGATTCAGGTTCGCCCAGAGGAGCGCTGCGACAGTCATAATGATAAGCACTATGCCGCCCGTCGTCTCCACCTTCATCAGGCGTTCAATCGGGGTTATGATTTTTTGCACCGGGGTGTCCGGGAACAAATCTTCAACTTTATCGCTACTGGTAACTCTTGCTGACATACGAGCATGAATATAGTTAAAATTTTTGAAAACGCTGCAAGGCATAAAATAATTTCCACGCTATTTACATGGAGGTTACAAATCTTTCAGCAAATAAAATTATTTAGATTTACAGGCAATAAGAAGGCGCGTCAAAATGTCTAATCCGGATATCATTTCGATTATCAAAAAGCAGTCCCCACTCATGGACGAATCCTCGGAAATTTTCAAGGAACTGGCCATATTCTTCGGAGGGGATGCAAAAATTGACGTTCTCCAAGGCGACCTCACCAAGTTTCTCGGAAGAAAGCGACTCTACAGAGTCATCCGCATCACAGGCGAGAACTTCAAGGACTGCGTCTACCAGCTTGTAGACAACCATCCCGAGGCCATGGAGGCGGAGGGAATGCTGCGCTACTACAAGGCGCCCTCCGGCAAATTCCGCTGGGAAGAAGTCGAGAAGGCCGAAATCGCCATGGGCGAAGAACTGACGATGAACGCCTACGGCTGGAGTCCAGACGCCTGGACCGTCTTCGAGACGGATTCATCAGCAACATCGTACGAACTGGTGGCGCTCATCGCAATCGCCTACAGCTGAGCAAGTTGCAAGGAAGTTTTCAACAGGCTTAAGCCTACTTCGAATTGCGGAATTCGAACAAAGTGATTCCAGGAATTTTACGGCGCGCCAGATACTCGTCCAGCGGCACTTCCACCACCATTCCGCGAGCAGAAGACGCATGACGCAGAACAGGGTACTTTCCCGGACGAAGAATTACGAAGCCGGTATGCGTCACATCGATTTTTTCCGATTTCCCTACAAACCCAATTCCGACAACCATCATCGGTCCTCTGTAGATTTCACCGGCCCATCTGCAAGCCTTGTTGTATGGCAAATACCTGAGTTTCATCGGTTTATCAGCAGATTCAACGCCATCGACAACATAACGTAAACCATGTGACTTGAAGAAATCCACCTTTGGCATGGTGCGCGTCTCGACGACATCGCCCTCCATGGGGATTATTTTTGCAAACTTGCCCTCGCCAACCCAATCATCAATCATATAGTGCTTGCGAGTCAAGAAGCCTACTTTCCCATTCTTGTAGCGGATACGACGAAGTACGGAGAACAGGGAATCCTCATGCGGAGCAAGCGCCATGGCGAGCGTATGCTCCACATACGTCATGCAATCCACAGAATCCATGTTCAGAAGCGGCTTCTTGTCAACGTAATCCAGATAGCTTTCTCCAGTGGGACCAAGCTTGTAGGGTTTCCCAATAAGCGCCTTTGAAAAATAATCCAGCCTCGAATACAGTCGTCGCACCTTCTGTGCCGAAAGCCATAGCGACTTCATCTCCATCAGCGAATTGTACTTGTCATTTGTCATGGCAATCAGATGCGTCCACAACGTGTCGAGCGTACCCTTGCACTTCTGGTCGTTATTAGTCCCTGTTTCGTTCAAGTACATGGCTACAGCAAGTGTATCCCCATCCAGCGGGAAAATGTAGCCGACAAGTGCATAGACTTCGGCAATGAAGCCCGTCTTGAAGCGGGTCAGCCACGGCGTTTCCAAGTCCTGCATGCGCTTGCTGCCTGAACCCACGCCAGGGCTTGCCAAACTGTTCACAAAGAAGCGCCCCTTCGGATGTCGCGCCATCTTCGCAAGCAATTCCGTTTCCGCCGAAGGCTTCACCTTGTTCTTCGGCGAAAGACCGCTACCATCCCAGACTTCAAAATCCGATGATTTGATATTCATATCGGAGAGGAACTTGCATTCCGCCTTCCAACCATTTTCGACACTTCCTACGCCCGCATATTCAGCGCCGACATTTCTGAGCAAAGTCTCGGCATGGAAATTCTGGCTGCGCTGGTTGATTTCGTCGAGCATACTGAGCAAGGGGGCCGCAGAAAATTCGAACTTCTTGATTTCATATCCGACACCGACACTCTTGTTTTCAATGAAGCTCAGGCCGCGTTCACGAAAAGCGTGGAACAGGGCCGCACGGAAATAGTTGATAGGATTGCGAATCGGAAGCACGAGGCTCACCGAGTCCACATTGAGACCAATCGTTCCGCCAAGGGTAATTACAGAAGCATCAGGATCAAGCCCGTAAGTCCATTTTTTCTTTTTGCCAGATACTGTAAACAAGTCATTCACCACAGTAACATAGCCAATATCCGGCACAATAGTCACAATGGCGCGATCGCCTTCCATTTCTCCCGGTTTGAAGCGCACCATTGTGCAATTGTCATTAAAACCAAGCGGAGCGATTTCAGCCCCATACCACGCGTCATAAAAATTTTTTCGCCAGTGATCCGCCTTCCAAGGGCCCTTATAGTAACTGGAATCCAGGTCTATCCGCCCCCGAATTGTATCTATGCCCAGGGCGCGGATGGAATCGGCCATGGCATTCAAAATGTAAAACGGGTCGGCATAGTAGCGACCAGAAATATTCGGATCGCCCTCGCCGCGAATCAACAAGCGTCCAACAAAAGTGTTCTTGTGAACACTGCCATCCAGCGAAAGCTTCGTCTTGGGTTCATAATCCAACGGGAGCACATGGAGAGCCGTCGATGTCGTGAGAGTCTTCAACGTGCTCGCCGGAGTAAAGAACTTGTCTCCGCGAATATTCGAAAGTTCCGCCCCCGTTTTTACAGATCGTACAGAAATTCCTATCCGCGCCCCAGGGACATTCACATTGACGTAATCTTGAAAAGGGGTCAAGTCAATATCCGCAAACAGGGGAGCGACAAGCAAGGCGAACAGGCAAAGTGCCCTTACAAAAGTACGATTCATCTCACAGCCTTTTTCTTTTTCGAATAAACAACAAATGCAAACACGACAAGGCTGCCAAAGACCGCCATTAAGACGGCGATTACAGACCCGGCCCAAGCCTCCTGTTCATGGAGGCTTTCATCCTCGACACTCGACCATTCCGGCAAGGAATCCAGGAAGAATCGCTCAATTCGCGAAAGATCCTCCTGTTCGTGCGAGCTTCCTGCATAGCCAAGAACGGCATTGATATTGCGATGTGCATTCAGCACCAAGGTCGCAAGTTCACGGGAACAATTTCTGCCACGCTTCTTCGCAAACAGTTCACCCATGTCATTCGATAGCCGCATGAGAATGCTTTCTACCGAACCCCATTCGGGAATATTCGGAAAGCTGCGCCCATGTTCCAGATTTTCAATCAAGCGGGAATAACGCGAATCCCGATTCCAAACATGGATAACCCCCTTGTCGGCAGGAAGGAACCCCACCTGACGGGAATAGGAATCAATGTTGTCCGTACGAAGCAGATAGACAAGCAGATTCTCGGCTGCCAGATATTTCGAAGCATCCTTCTTTTGCGTCAGGGCAAGATGACTTCCACCGACAAAGGAAAACTTACCGGCGGGGCCGGACGGAAGCGGCAAGACTTTCAAGCCGTCAACAGCCAAGGCAGAGGATTGAAGTCCGCCCACATCTTCCGGCACAGAAAGCATTCGAATCATTTCAGATGATCCGAGAAGCATCAACTGTTCCGAGTTCACGAAGTTTTTCGCATTCTGTGAAGCATTCATGAAAATTCCCTGGGGAGCAATTTCCATATCGCCAAGGAACATGGAGTAAACGGAAAGTCCCTTGAGCGAGTTGGAATCCAAAAGGGCACTTCGGTAGGCGCTTCCTTCCTGCACGACAAAGTTTCCGCCATAGCTCCATACCACAGGCGCCATCTGCTGCTGGCCAGTCCAGTCATTCTTACCGGGGAGAGCGAAGGGGGCGACATCGGCATTCGCGGCGTTCTTGATTTTTTTCTTCGCCACATTCTTCAGGACATCAAATAGTTCCCGGTAACTGCCCAGATCCTCCATCTTGAGGCCAAGGCTATCCCACATGCGTTCATTTACAAACAAAGCACGCACATCCAAAAACCACGGAACCGAATAAATGCAGGAATCTCCGGCAATGTGGGAACTCTTAAAACTTTCGGAGACAAAACGAGACGAATCCACCCGCGCCATCATGAAGTCCAATGGTCTAATCAAATTTGCGGCGGCAAAGTGCGCCACCCAGGTAGAACCTAGCTGCACAATATCCGGCAAATCCTCCACACCATCCGTTTCGGCAAGCACCTTCGTAATTTCGTTATAGGCAGAGCCCCATTCAACGACACGCACCTTGACTTGCACGCCCGTTTCGCGTTCGTACTTTTTGATAATCTTTTGAATAGCCTTTTGAGAGTTCAGGCCATTGTCCATAGTCCAAACGACAAGCGGACTTGCAGAAGTTTCTGAAGTTGTAGCAATATCAGCAAAAGCAAACGAGCAAAATACAAAGACCAAAGCGGCTGTAAGCCACTTTCTTTTAACCAAGTCAATCATCGAGCTAACCTTTTAAAATCATCAAAGTAACGCGGATACGTTTTATTCACGCAAGCCGGATCCAGAATTTTCACGGTAGCGCCACCCAGGGAAACAAGGCTGAAGCACATCGCCATGCGATGATCCTTGTACGTTTCAATAGTCGCAGGCTGCAATTTTGCAGGCGGTTCGATATACAGGGAATCAGCGGATTCCGTCACCTTGGCGCCCACCTTGCGAAGTTCCGTAGCCATGGCGGCAATGCGGTCAGTCTCCTTCACACGCCAGCTGCCAATGCCCCGAAGCATCGTGGGGGCGTCAGCAAAAAGGGCGAGAACAGCTACGGTCATAGCAGCATCAGGAATTTCTATTGCGTCAAAATCAACTAGGCTCTTCAGTTTACGCCCAGTGCCTTCGCACTCGATAAAGTCCGCACCCCACGTCACCTTGGCACCCATTTTTTCGAGAACAGAAGCAAACGCGACGTCGCCCTGCCAACTATCTCGGCCAACGCCCTCCACGCGCACCTTACCACCGCACACAGCGGCAGCGGCCAGCGGATAGCTTGCGGCACTCGCATCACCTTCAACATAGAAATGACGAGGCGACTGGAAAACACCCTGCGGAACGTAAAAGTCAGAAGAGCCTTCACGACGAACCTTGATTCCAAAGCGCTCCATCACCTTCAGAGTCAATTCGACATACGGAGCCGAAATCAGTTCGCCAACCACATGAATGTGAAGCGTTTTTTTGCAGTAAGGCGCACATATCAGAAGTGCCGTCAAATACTGGCTGGAAATGTTTCCTCGAACATCCACATCACCACCTTCCAAGCCATCAGCAACGATGCGCACAGGAGGAAAGCCCTCTTTTTCACCATAACTGATATCGGCCCCAAGACTGCGGAGCGCATCAACCAGGTCGCGAATCGGGCGTTCACTCATGCGCTTTTCGCCACGCAGGGAAAACTCGCCTCGTCCAAGCGTCAGAGCCGCAGTCAAAGAGCGCATCGCCGTGCCGGCATTTCCGAGAAACAACTCCATAAGTTCTCCGGCCGCACAAATCGGACCACCGTTGCCAACAACGACTGCCTCAGTATAATCCTTGGAAAAATCAATTTGCACACCGAGACGGCGCAAGGCTTCGCCCATATACCGCGTATCGTCGCTCTTGAGCAAATTGTGAAGCCTTGTTGTTCCTGAAGCCAACGCGGCAATTAGGAACGCCCTGTTGGTAATGCTTTTCGAACCCGGTACTCTGACCGAGCCTTCAAAAGAAGAATATGCTGATAACTCTAAAGAACCTTGTTGCAACAAAGACACATCCATGTTTAAAATTATACATTATTATCAAGCTGCCGTAAGTAAGCAACGGCCAAAATGACAGACGAACCGACTCCAACAGCATAAGAACAGGGCTAAAATCATGGAACAAGATATTACAACTAAAAAATTTGAGGTACGATTTTCAGATTGCGATCACCACAGTCGCCTCAAATTGTCGAACCTGTTTCTGTTCATGGAAGAAACCGCTATCGCCGATGCGGAACAAAATGGTTTCGGCCTCTGGAAAATGATGAAAGCAGGCTACACCACAGTCATCACCCGAATGAAAATTCGCTTGCAGCACACACCCGTCTGGGGCGAAAAGCTCTACATTTCCACCTGGGCCAAGGATTTTTACAAGGACAAAGTCTGCCTCAAGGACTACTCCATTTTGGATTCGCAGGGGCATTCCATTGCGCAAGCCACATCTTCCTGGCTTATGGTCAACCTAGCCACAGGCAAGGCGGAAAACCCCGCGAACAGTCCCTATCCCATTCCGCTTTATCCCGGCAAAAACGCACTCCCCGAAATGATGGAAATTCTGCCACCAGGAATTGAGCCGAACATCGCATTTACCGAAAAGGCAAAATACAGCGACCTAGACATGAATAAGCATGTCAACCACTGTCGCTACGTGGACTGGGTCATGGACGCCCTCGATACAAATGAAATCAAGTACCGAGGCATCCGCTCACTACAGATAAATTACATTTCTCAAATTCCACTCGGAGCAAACGTGAACATCGTGCGATTCCAAAACACGAACCATCACGGAATGGTATTCGGCATGAACGCCGATGACATGGCGCAATGCCATTTCCAGGCAAGAGTCGGATTTTCAAAGTAGCAGAGTCGTCAAAACCGCGGATAATGGCAGGATTTCTGCAAGAATGCCGCGGGAATGCGGTAAGGATGCGACTCTCCCTGGCAACACGCTATTGGGGCAATATTTAACGCAATTTGCGGGCCGAGGCACCAGCCAAGTTCAGAGTTTTGCGCATTTGGCTGGTGTTTTTCCGCTTCGCACACGCTTTTTCATGCAATTTGCGAACCGAGGCACCAGCCAAGTTCAATTTTTCGCGCGTTTGGCTGGTGTTTTTCCGCTTCGCACACGCTTTTTCATGCAATTTGCGAACCGAGGCACCAGCCAAGTTCAGAGTTTTGCGCGTTTGGCTGGTGTTTTTCCGCATTGCACTCGCTTTTTCATGCAATTTGCGAACCGAGGCACCAGCCAAGTTCAGAGTTTTGCGCATTTGGCTGGTGGTTATCCGCTTCGCACACGCTTTTTCATGCAATTTGCGGGCCGAGACACCAGCCAAGTTCAGAGTTTTGCGCATTTGGCTGATGGTTATCCGCTTCGCACACGCTTTTTCATGCAATTTGCGGGCCGAGACACCAGCCAAGTTCGATTTTTTGCGCATTTGGCTGGTGTTTTTTCACTTTGCACTCGCTTTTTCATGCAATTTGCTGGCCGAGGCACCAGCCAAGTTCAGATTTTCGCGCGTTTGGCTGGTGGTTATCCGCATTGCCCTTGTTTTTTCATGCAATTTGCGAACCGAGGCACCAGCCAAGTTCAATTTTTCGCGCGTTTGGCTGGTGGTTATCCGCTTTGCCTCGCTTTTTCATGCAATTTGCTGGCCGAGACACCAGCCAAGTTCAGAGTTTTGCGCGTTTGGCTGGTGGTTATCCGCATTGCCCTCCCTTTTTCATGCAATTTGCGAGCCGAGACACCAGCCAAGTTCAGATTTTCGCGCATTTGGCTGGTGTTTTCCGCTTCGCACACGCTTTTTCATGCAATTTACGAGCCGAGGCACCAGCCAAGTTCAGAGTTTTGCGCGTTTGGCTGGTGATTTTACACAACTAACGTTTTCAGCAATCTCGCTTCCAGTTCAAAAGCACGGGGGGCATTTGCAGGTATTAAGCGAGGACCGGTGCCGTACAAATGCCGCATCATTTCAAGCAAAGTATATTCGCGGTTGAAGTAGGCGATGTTTGGGCCTGGGCATACGGAAACAGGTTCCCGACGATGCGTTTCGCAGAGGCCGCGAGCAGCGGCGACATCCTTTGATTCATAGCGGAGAGACGGTCGGCGTTTGCGGATTTCTTCGCGACCTGCGTTTCCCAAAAAACGGCAGATACATTCACGCGAGAGAGTCTCACGGCGAAGAGCATTGAATTTTTCGCGGACGACATTTTCTTCGGCAAACGCATCCGCAGATGAAGTTAAAGCCGATTTCACAGATGTTGCAGCAAATTTATCAATATTCGCAATTGCACAAGAAGCGGCAGAAACATCGGGAGGAGTCTTGATCATCGTTCGCGATATATCATCATTTACCGCAGCAGAAGAGCGCATTGCATTCAACGCCGCAGTTTCTTCGCAATCAATTTCGGCAAGGCGATGCAACACGTATTCGCGAGACGCCATGCAAACTGGATGGTCAAATCCAAGAATGGAGCGGCACAAATAATGCTGTCGGCAAGAGAATCCCGGCTTAACATCATCCGATGCGGTATTCGACAAATCCGCAGCGGTGCCGACTGAGGCTGTCGCAGCAGCAGAATCCGTCGCGACAGCGGCTGCGGAATTTTCGACAACAGCTGCAGACGAAGTAGCAACTGCTACCGTAGAAACTTCAGCATTCGTCACTTCAGTTGCAGCAACGCGAATTTCTTGTGCCGTAACAGGCGCATTTCGCAAAAGCGCATCCAGCACGCTCGGCACCACCTCTCCATTCAGCTGCGCCCCCCCCCTCAAGATGCGATTTTCAAAATAAGCCGCAATTTTCTTTCTGCAAAGTTCCGCCGCTGAGGAAGTCCGCAAATTCATAAACGGGATTCCGAGTGGAGACGCATGACTCAGCAGCACATCCGCAGAAGTCGCAGAAGCAAGCAAGCGACGCGTTTCATCATCGGCGCTTGTCGCCTGCGGGACAAGCAAAAACGGAGTTCCAACGCCGACGCCGTCAGCACCCAAAGCGAGCGCCGCTTCCACATCCTCGGCTGTGCAAAGACCACCCTGCGCAGTAATTCGCGCAGGCGCATTCGGCGGTGCAATTTTAGCAAACATTCCCATCACGGAATTTTTCACCGCAACATTTTTTTCCGCAACATCTCTTGCAGTTTTTCGAGTCAATAGCGATTCGGCGACAGCGTACCCCGCCGCACTCTGCGAGAACTTCGCAATCATATCGCTAGTCGTTGCAAACAATTCGCTTTTCTTTGCAACAAATTCACGCAACACATCAGGCATCAATTTTTTCGCTTCTAGAAAAGCGTGACCGCCGCAGTTCACCCCCGATTCAATGCGGTACTCATAAACTTCGAGCCCTTTTTTGGCGAGGTATCGGCTCTGGATCAGAGCCGAACGGTAATCCGAAACTTTCAGAATGATTTTCTTCTGCGTCCCAGCCACACACACCATCCGCGACTCCGCAACAGTCTCGCTTCGCAATTCAGCAACAGTCTCTTTCAGCGATGCAGTTCCCAGCGGCATTCGCGACACAGTTTCACTCTGCGCCACCGCGACAGTCCCTATCCGCGCCCCAGCAGCGGTTTCCATCTGCGTCCCAATCGCATTTTCCCTCTGCGTCCCAGCCACACACACCATCCGCGACGTAGTTTCATTTTCACTCAACGACGCAGCATCTCGCGGCAACACCTCTGACGCAGTCGCATTTTCCCTCTGCACCCCAGCCACATCCCCCATCTGCGTCCCAACGGTATACCTGTAAAATCCCCCATGCTTCGCGATTTCCTCAAACACGCCCAAGTTCACGCCGGCACTCAGCACCAGACTCCCGCAAACCTTCGACGCAGCAAACCCGCGCACGGCATCAAGCGCCGCCTCCTCGTGATTCAAGCTCACCATGATGTTCGCCTGAATTTCGCCAGGCTCCATTTTCGCAGTCAATGCAGCTTCAGCGGCGACACGCGCAAGCCCGCGCTTCGAGCAAACCAAATCATACTCCGCACGCAAAGGAGAATCCGCCGGAAGCATCAAAAAGTAACGATCCTTCTCATTCAACTCCACACGAGTCGCCCCCGAACACGGCACCGCTCCCGCGCCAACACACCGCGCAAGCCGCATCCCGCAAATCCATTCAAACTTGCGCGCCACCTCATCCGCCACAAAATCCAGATATGCGCGAATGCGGCCAATGCGAGTCGTCTGCGGGCTCCCCACATCCACGCCCAAGCGTTCGCCATACGCCATGCGATATTCTTCCAAAAGACCATCGTCCACCAGGGAAATCACCGACGTGAGCCCCAAATGCGCCACGCGAATCGGCGTGTCAGCCGTATAGCAAATGCCCATGACAGGAATATGAATTTTATGAATCAAAAGCTACCCTGAATTCATCCAACTAAACTCAAAAATACAATGTAGCAATTCATTCTCCAACAACCTACAAACTTCAACAGGGGCGGCATTCTGAGCTCCGTATTCACGGCAAGTTCATCGGCAACACCAGATTATTCACGGCATAACCGCGCCTAAATTCTCATAAAGTTCAAACACCACACTCCCATCCCTATCCGTACGGAAAAAACGCGTCGAGTCACCAAGCACCGCATTCACCTTACGGACAACCGATTTTGCCGGATGCCCATAGCCATTCCCTTCGCCAACACTCACAAATGCGTAATCAGGCGCCACCTGCGACAAAAACCGCAGCGTATTGCTCCCCGAGGAACCGTGATGCGCCACTTGCAAAAGCGATGCCGAAAGCGTCGGGTTCAACTCCAACAGGCGACTCTCGCCAAGCGAATCCAAGTCCCCAGCCAAAAGTACCGTTCCCTGCCCCCATTTCCCGTAAAGAACAGCGCTCGCCCCATTCTCCCCAAAGCGCCCATAGCGCGTCGGCCAGAGCACCTCGAAACGCGGCCCCGCCTCCCCAAGCCAAAGCACATCGCCACGCATCACCGTATCCACATCGACCCCCAGATTCCTCGCC
Organism: Fibrobacter sp.; assembly: GCA_045617325.1. GTDB lineage: Bacteria > Fibrobacterota > Fibrobacteria > Fibrobacterales > Fibrobacteraceae > Fibrobacter. The sequence continues at coordinate 2,643 of JAZLIJ010000248.1, read as the reverse complement.
ATCCGCAGAACACTGTCCCTGAAAAATCCGCCCGATGTATCCGGTCCTACATACAAATGTCGCACTATCAAACCGCGACTGGAAGCCCTGCCGCCAAACCCAGCCCCACCAGGCATCTCCAAAAAACCGCCGAGGTGATCCCGATGATTATGGCTCAGAAGCACCCATTCAAGCGTATCCACTCCACGCGAAAGAAGCGAATCCACCACCCCGACGGAATCCGGACCGAAGTCGTAGAGCGCATACCGTCCGTTCCACTCCAGGAGCACAGCAAGCCCCTGCCCCACATCCAAGGCAGTCACCCTCAGTGGCGTCCCCTCCTCCGGCGCACCGCTCACATACATGCATCCCCAAGCCGCAAAACCGACACAAGCAGTCCAAAGCAGCATCCACAAAAAACTGAAAATTCTTTTCATTTTTATCCTTTTTTTTAAAAAGCCCCTCTTTCTATACACGCATTTTTCGTGAAAAAGAACTAAAAAGAGGGCTTTTCCGCCAAGCAACGCTTTTTTTATTATCTTTACAGCTAATCGAGGTCACTATGCAATTACCCAAGTACAAGAAGAAAAAGCGTATCAAGCTCAAAGTCTGCCAAGAACCCGGTTGCGGCCGCGAGTTCTGGGGACACCCGATTGCCAAATATTGCGAGCTGCACCGCGACATCAAGCAGCGCCAAAAGCAGAAAAAAGATATCGAGAACATCGAGTCCAAGAACATCATTTTCCGCCACAACTACTCGGAATCCATGGACCTGGATTTCAAGTGCTGTCTCGAAGGCTGCAACAACACGTTCACCATCCGCGTATTCCCCAAGCAGTACGTCTATCCGCGTTTTTGCATGGAACACAGGAACGATTTCAAGCGTATGAACTTCCTGCGCATCATGCAGAAAAAGTAGTTTGAAAAATTTTCACTTTTTTTTGAAACCACCCTTGAAATTTGGGGTGGCTTTTTTATATTTGGCACACAATCATGGTGGGTGTAGCTCAATTGGTTAGAGTCCCAGATTGTGATTCTGGATGTTGTCGGTTCAAGTCCGGTCACCCACCCTTAAAAAGGCCTCGCTGAAAAGCGAGGCTTTTTTATTTTCATTTCAATCCCTTTCCAAGATTCAATCTCAGCAAGACCGCAAAAACGGCGCCCAGAAGGCACAGGAACATGTCCGTCTGAGTATCCCATAAGAAACCCTGCGTCCCGAGAAACGCCTCCGTATCGGTCGGATTACTCAGAGACGCCAGCCATTCAATAATCTCGTACACAGCCGAAATCGCTTCCGCAACACAAACAGAAAGGAACCCCGTCCATCCCGCAGTCTTGAGCGGAGTCGTTCGGCGGAGCAGTTCCACCATAATCAAAGCCGGAGTCACACCCTGCATAAAGTGTCCAATCTTGTCATAGTTGTTTCTTGTAAAGCCGAACCAGTCCTCCATCCAAAAGCCGAGAGGAACCTTCGCATAAGAATAATGCGCCCCGACAACAAGTACAATGATATGGAAGACAAACACGACATACAAAGCCGTCGGGAACTTGAACTTTCCATAGGTTCCCACAAGAACCGCAAGACCAGCAATCGCGGGAGCGGCTTCGAGAATCCACGTCAAGTAGGTGTCCTCGACTCCGATGACGGACCAGACAATCGACGCGATAGCGATTAGGAGTAACAACAAGTGAATTTTAAACGTCTGCATCAAGACCTCCCTTATGTAATCGTATTCTACAAAAAAAAATCATAGAAAGTTCATGATTATGCTATAATTTGAGAAAAGGATCCTCGCCATGCTCGACATTTCCATGTTCAACAACCAGGCGGTCTACACAGCCCTTTACTTCCTTTTAGGATTCCCGCTAATGGGGTTGTGGTGCTACATGTTCGACCAGGTGAAAAAGTCAAAACCTCAAGAAGACTCCAAGGACGACCTCGTCTCCTTCTGCAAGACCCTATTCAAATTCTTCTACCTCGCCCCGTTCCAATACCTTTACATGAGCGTCAAGAAACGGGATATCAAGGGAATCATCGTCAGCATTCTCACCGCCATCCTACTCGTATTCGCTTTTTCGATTGGCGATCTGATTGCAGAAGCGGGCAAATAAAAAACTCCCGACGCAATGCCAGGAGTCCTTGAATTTCAACGACATATTTTCCGACTTACAGAGACCGCAAAGTCCTTCTGCAAAACGAAATTGGCGCTTACGGCACCTCAACGCTGTCGAGAATCTTCTGCACCACGGTTTCGGCGGTGATTTCTTCCGCTTCCGCTTCGTAGCTGAGGATGACGCGGTGGCGAAGCACTTCCATGGCAACAGCCTTCACGTCTTCCGGAGTCACGTAGGCGCGGCCCTGGATAAAGGCGTGAGCCTTTGCCGCCTGGGCAAGGCCGATGGATGCGCGCGGAGAAGCGCCGACTTCCACGAAGCCGACCAAATCACTGCGCTTGATGCTGCCCGGATCGCGGGTCGCAAGAACAAGATTCACGATGTATTCGCGGACGCGTTCGCCCACGTACACCTGCTTCCCAAGCTGACGGGCGTTCAGAATGTCCTGCTTCGTTGCAACCGCATTCGGCTGGCGGAGGCCTGCACCGGCGACGGCATCGAGAATCTTCATTTCGTCGGCCTTGTTCGGGTAAGAGACCTTCACCTTCA
>JAZLIJ010000247.1:0-1101 GCA_045617325.1 Fibrobacter sp. | reverse complement strand
TGCGGCTTTTGATGCCCTGCGGGATTACTTATCTGCAATAAGCAAGGAGCGACTGGTTGTTTTTCTTGATGAACTTCCGTGGATGGACACCGCCAAAAGCAATTTCATCGCGGCCTTCAGTTATTTTTGGAATTCCTGGGCAAGCTCCAAAAAAAATCTGAAACTGTTTGTCTGCGGATCGGCGACCACGTGGATGCTCGAAAAGCTGATTGGCGACAAGGGCGGCCTGTATGGCAGAGTCTGCCGCTCCATCTATCTTGCACCCTTTACCCTCTCCGAAACAGAAGTCTATCTTAACCAGGTCAAGGGAATGGGCTACGGAAGAAAACAGGTCCTGGACACATACATGATACTCGGAGGCATTCCGTACTACCTAAAGATGCTGGAGCGCGACAAGCCCCTTTCCAAGAACATCGACGAACTTTTCTTTAAGCAGTTTGCGCCACTTCGGCAGGAATATGATTTTCTGTTCCGTTCCCTCTTTAAAAATTCAAAACTGTACAAGGATGTGGTCCAGGCAATTTCATCAAAACTAAAAGGTTTGACCAGACCCGAAATTGCAGAGGCAACGCACCAGGGCGACGGAGGCGTTTTGACGGAAGTTCTAGAAAACCTTTGTCGTTGCGACTTTATTCGCAAATACACGCCCTTTGGCAAAAAAAGCGTGGGAACGCTTTACCAGCTGACCGATATGTACGTCCTGTTCTATTTGCGTTATGTGACAGGTAACGGCCAGGACGAGAACTTTTGGACAAACTCACAAAACTCCGGTAGCCATGCCGCCTGGAGCGGTTACGCCTTCGAGCAAGTGTGTTTGCTGCATCTTCAAAAGATCAAGAGCGGGCTTAGCATTCTCGGCATTCTGAGTAATTCCTATTCGTGGTTCAGCAAGCCATTTACAGATGCCGACGGCACTTCCTGGGACGGCGGTCAAATTGACCTGCTTATTGATAGAGCGGATAATGTCATCAACATCTGCGAGATGAAATACGCAAGTGGCGAATTTGTCATCACCAAGGAATACGAAGAAAAACTTCGTAATAGGGAAACCCTGTTCAGGCATGTCTCAAAGACCCGCAAGGCGACAAACCATGTCTTTGT
>JAZLIJ010000246.1:0-35228 GCA_045617325.1 Fibrobacter sp. | reverse complement strand
TTGTATAATTTTGACATGGGCTTTTTCTTCTGTTTTTTTTGGCGATTAAATTTTAGAAAATAGCCCATTTTTTGTTTAATTTAGGCGAAAGTCAACGAAAAAGGGTGGCGAAGCCACCCACACATGTTGATGAAGAGCCATTAAAAATACTTATATCCATTCATAACAAAACTTCTTTTCTTCTGCAATTTGGAATTGTATCTATGCACACAACCTCCAATATGTCACAGATAATGGTTGATGGCGCAGCAAATGCCATTGGAGCATTGTTGCCGTATATATTGATTGCTTTGGTAATATCAATTCTGTTAAGTTTTCTCCGCAAAAGACCCGAGTTTGCAGGAATTGGATGTCTGGGGATTTTGATTTTGGGAGCATTGGTCGCCTTAGGCCAGTTTATAAAGGCTCATTCTACAGTTTTTATCGTTGTTGGCTTGCTTATTGCTTTAGTGGTACTTATTCTTGTGATTTCCTGCTGGGATGAAATCAAGGAAAAAGTTTCAACTGAGGTGGATAATGCCCAATATAGGGCTGAAACAAAACGAGAGTTAAATCGTCAGATTACTATCAATAGAGAAGAAACACAATTTCAACCATATACCGATTTTGTTGGAAAGGTGGGGGAGCTCAACATTGCCGCCAGTATTGATGTTGCGTGCCATAGGGCTGGTAAGCATTATCGTATTTTGCAGAATGTCTATGTGCCAAGGGGCGGAGGAACAAGTGAAATAGATGTTCTCCTGCTTCATGAAACGGGAATATACGTCATCGAAAGCAAAAATCTATCTGGCAGCATATATGGCGAGAATCGATATTCGCAATGGCTTCGTTATAAGCGAAATGAGGAAATTCCTGACCAGTTCCCGAATCCAGTTCGACAAAATGAGGGACATATTAAGGCGTTATGCCACTTCTTGAAGATACAAGCCGGTCGCGTCCCTGTCTATAGCTATATTGTTTTTGGAAACAAGGCGAATATTGATCATGTTGAGCCTGTTTCTACTGCAAGTATTATGTCTTTGTGGTCTTTGGAAAGCCGGATGCTTAATTCTTTAAACTTACTGGATCCGATTATTCCTCCAGAAACCATTGACCATTGGCATTTGATGCTTCAACGTTGCGTAAATGTGTCTGATGCGGTAAAGAAAGCGCACAAGGATAGGACAACTCAACGCTTTCAGAGATTGTCGTGAGTTTTTAGGGGCTTAGGAATGTGTAATAGTTATATTCTTCCTGTAGGCGAATTATGACTTTATCAAACGTCGCAAAAGTTTCCAGCTGGAATGCAGAAAAAGGTTATGGTTTTGCCATTGCCAACGGTAAGAAGTATTTCGTACACAAGAGTGCTTTAGGGCCTATTAGCCGCAATCCTCAGGTTGGTGATACCATTGTCGTAACACAATTCCTAGAAACTCCCAAGGGAACGCGAATATCTTCTGGCGTTTTAGAAGGTGTTCCTTTGAGACAGGTAGTTCATGATCGAAACACCTATGTTCCTGGGTATTATCGCAAGAGAAAATTGAAATATGCCTTAGTGCTTCTTGTCTTATCAATTCCCTTTATGCTATTGAATCAATGCACTACGCAATCCACGAAAAATAAAAATGAGCCGGTCATCCATAATTCAGTTCAAACAATTCCGAAACCATCGAATTTTCAAGAATCTACTATCAAAGAACCTTCTTACCGTTGCGACGGTCGCACTCATTGTAGCCAGATGAATAGCTACGAAGAGGCTCTATTCTTTTTGAGGAACTGTCCTGGAACGCAAATGGATGGCGATGGCGACGGCATTCCCTGCGAGAGACTGTTCGGAAGGTAAAAACATCTATCCCCGATCCCAGAGTTTGTCTTCGTCGTAAACGATATTCTCGTCTGCGTCAATGCCTATGCATCCAAGAATGGCGCTCAATTTCTTTAAATGGCGGTGTAAATTTGTTGCGGTTGGCGGTGTAAAATCCTATATTATGTCGGAATAAATGTCGTAATAATGTCGGTATAAATGTTATCTCAGAATCTTAAAAAAGCTGCAGCGAATAACCAGGAACTCCTGGCCATGCGTCCGCTCCCGAAGGAAACTTTAAAATCCTTGCGGGAGTTTTATCGTGTTGGGCTTACATATACAAGCAACGCACTAGAAGGCAATAGCCTTACCGAAATCGAAACGAAGGTCGTTATTGAAGATGGCCTCACGATCAGCGGAAAGCCCCTTCGTGATGTTTATGAAGCTGTCGGCCATGCCAAGGCTTATGACCATATTCATGAACTTGCAAAGCGCAAGACTCTTGAAGAATCCGACATTCTGAAACTGCATCAGCTATTCTACCAGCAGATTGATGTGGACAATGCCGGCAAGTATCGTACTGTTCCCGTATTCATCAGCGGAAGCCACTATGCGGTAACGCCTCACCAGAAGGTTTCCGCCGAAATGAAAAAGTTTGTGGCTTGGTTCAACAAGAACGAACCCAAGATGAATCCTGTAGAATTTGCGGCCCTCGCACACAAGAAATTCGTGTTTATCCACCCCTTTGTGGATGGCAACGGAAGAATGGCTCGTTTGCTTATGAATTTGGCTCTGTTGCGTGGAGAATACACCATTGCGTTGATTCCGGCCATTCGCCGAATGGAATATGTTGCCGCCCTGGAAACCGCTCATACAGATAGCGACGCCTTTGTGGACTTTATCGCAGACTGTGTCGTGGCTACCCAAACGGATTTGCTACGTTTGCTTAAAAATAGTGGCGGTGTAAATGTTTCGGAAGCAATTCTTGCAGAAATCAAGAAAAATCCCGGAATGAACGCCCCTGCAATTGCTGCGAAACTCACTTTGGCCTTGCGAACGACTCAGCGTTATCTAAAGACCTTGACTGACGATAAGAAAATTGAATTTAGAGGAGCCCCGAAGAACGGCGGGTATTTTGTAAATTTCGAAAATTCAAACAATTGATCTGGAGCCACTATACCGAAATTTCGAAGTCCGATTCTGAACTTGAAATTGGCTTTTACGCTAAACAATGCGAATTGGAAAACTGGAGCGTCCGAGAACTGAAGCGGCAGATGAAAAGCATGCTGTTTCATCGTATCGCGTTGAGCAAGGACAAAAAGCAGATTTTGGACTTGAGCAAGAACGGTATTTTTATGGAATGACTAATGCTGTCGAATGCCTTAGATGTCGCACCCAAGATGACATAACGAGAAATAACGAACTGTTACTTTGTAAAATTTTCGCAAGTACCTTGCCAAGAGCGATACTTTAGCTACATTACATCCCGACGCACTACTCTATCGAATGGAGTGGTGCGTCTTTGTTTTATACGGCATTCCCGTATTTGCCAAGACGCCCCTAACAAGAACAAATCACAGGAGGCTCTATGACTAAAAAAGAAATCTCAACTTATTCTCAGCAAACTTTTGAAAGCATCAAGCATGTCGATGAAAATGGTGTCGAATTCTGGTACGCAAGGGAGTTGCAGACAGCGTTGGAATACGCACAATGGCGGCGTTTCGAAGAATCTATTGATAGAGCGAAAGTAGCGTGTGAAGCTAGTGGAATTGAAGTGGCAGATCATTTTGCCGGCGTTGGCAAAATGATAAATCTCGCCAAAGGTGCACAACGTGAAATCAGCGATGTCAAGCTTTCTCGCTATGCCTGCTATTTGATCGTAATGAACGGAGATTCTCGTAAAGAGGTAATTGCTCTTGGGCAGACGTACTTTGCGGTAAAGACTCGTCAGCAGGAGATTGTAGAAAACATCGAACAGTTGTCAGAAGATGAGAAACGCTTGGCGATTCGTGACGAAGTTACTATCCGAAACAAGTTCCTGGCTAGCGCAGCAAAGGCTGCCGGAGTCGAGACTCCTGTGGACTATGCAGTATTTCAAAATCGTGGTTATCAGGGCTTGTATAATGGCTTAAGCATGCAGGATATTCATAAGCGCAAAGGGCTGAAGAAAAGTCAACAGATTCTGGATCACATGGGTGCTACAGAATTGGCAGCAAATCTTTTCCGCATCACACAAACAGATGATAAGCTGCGCCGCGAGAATATCAAGGGCAAGGAGAATGCGAACGAAACGCACTTTGCTGTTGGGCAAAAAGTCCGTCAAACAATCAAGGAACTTGGCGGAGTTATGCCCGAAAACCTGCCCACACCAGAAAAAAGTGCAAAACAAAACCTATAGTAGTCAATTATGGAGGAAAAATGAAAATTGCACCAGCTACAGATCAGTATGACTTGCCGGAATATCTTTCGCTGCAGTTCGTGTATCTTCACGGAATGTTGGAGGAAAAATTTGGAACAGACCTTTGCCTTGTTCAGGCGGGGATTGTTCCGCCTATGGGAATAAGTGTTGTTGAGGTTGATGGTGTTGAAGAGCCGTGTATCGCATTCCTTTGGCGCTATGAAACATCAAAAGTCGAATGCATTAAAGATGGGCGAGGTCATGATGCATTGTGGAATGGATATCGTGGATTGATTGTTGCCCAAAGTGACCGAAAGTATATGCATGAGGCTTTGGACAAGTTTATTGATAAGGCGTTGGTTAGATATGTATAAGCCAGAAAATGTTGTAATTAAGGACGATGAGTCTGATTCCTGGGAAGATACGGACTTGTTTAAAAATCGTTTTGCGGAATCAACTCCCGGTGAAATGATTTTCGCCAGTCGTGATATGCGCGGCTGGTCTCAAGCTGCACTGGCAGAGAAACTTGGCAAGTCTCCACACTATGTTTCGGATCTTGAAAACGGGCGTCGAGCGGTGTCCAAGAAAATGGCTGTTGCGCTTGGCAAGGTTTTTGAATGCGATCCTTCGATTTTCTTTGCTTTTTAACCATTTTGTTGGCGTCAACAAAATGGTTCGCTTTACCCAATTGTGAACATAGTGTGTTCACAATTAAATTATGGAGGGAAAATGTTTGAAAATGACGAAGAACAAAAGCTTAGGACCTATCTCAAGGATTCGCTTGCAAATAATGATTCTTTGGTTATACCGAAAGTCATTTCAGAAGTTGTCAATTTGATAGGAATCGAGAAAACAGCCGAGTTGTCAGGGCTTAGTCTTGTAAACGTAAACAAAAGTATTTCTCTTGCCAAGGTCCAAAAGGAACTAGAACCATTCCCTGATCCATACAAGATTCCTCCATTTTCAAATATGGATCTTAAAGGGCTGTGTGAATATGCACAAAAGTCAGGCAAGGAAATAAGCGAACTTTCCTATGTAGAATTCCTGGATTTTATTAAGTGAAAATGGTTAGTCCGTTTTACAATAAAAGAGTGGACCTCGGTTATAAATCGTTCGTCGTCGGCTGGCGAATTTGCCTGGATTTAAAATTGGGGATCATTTTGTTGGCGTCAACAAAATGATCCTAGATGGCGAAATTAATCTAGCTCTTTTGCAAAAAAGAGCTATTTTTAATATTGAGGGACTTGATATGAAAAACATTATTCTTATTGATTATGAAAATTTGCAAATAAGAAACCTTGATTTATTGTATAATCTTGATTCTGAAATTTGTGTTTTTACCGGTCCGATGCAAAAAAATTATTCTGCAGAACTAGTTCAAAGTGCACAAAAATTTGGTGAACGCCTTAAGTGGATTCCAACGAGCCGAGCCGGCAGCAATGCCCTTGATTTTCACATTGCTTATTATTTAGGCCAAATGTCCTTATGTATGCCAAAACCATTTTTTCATATTATTTCAAAGGATAAAGGCTTTGATGCTCTAATTGATTTTATGAAATCCAAGGGACTTTTCATTGATAGGGTGATATCCGTAGAAGACATTCCCCTTGTAAAGAAAATGACTGAAATTGGAAATGATCCTGTCGGATTCATTAAGAATAAAATATTGAATGTTTCAAAACCGGGGAAATTGAAAACTTTGCAGTCTGCCATAAAAAAATGGCTTGAATCCTCAGATGAAAAGGCTGTCAATGAAATCATTGAAAGTTTAAAAAAGAAGGATTTCCTTTCTATAGATGCGAATGACAAAGTAATCTATATGGATGATTAAATTGCAAGATGTTCTCCTTTATCAAAAATATCTTTGCAAAACGTCGTGCCCGCGCTTCTGAGCGAGAGCGCTTATGCCGTAGCTTCATAGAACAAATTGATGAAGCCATTGCAAAGCGGAATTGTTTAAAGGAAGATCCCGAGATTTATGCAAATTGGCTTGAATCAAACAAACTGCTAAGAGAAGATGTTGTTACTCTTTCAAAAAAACAATTGAAGAAGTGTCCTAGTTTCAAAACACTAAATACGTCCATCGATTTGTATCTCAAAACGTATGAAGCCACTCGATGCTTACCTCTTGTGTATCTTGCCGAGTTATGTGTTTCTAGTGCCAATTCTTTGTTTTCCGATCCTATTCGATACTGTACTGATGAGGACCTTATAGCATGGCGTAAGTCCAATAAAAATGATTTAGATTGTCTATGGAAATATTCTCCTAGTCATTTCTTGGGCAATGTTCACTATTCCCTGTACAATGCGCATTGGGAAGAAATATCTCAAGTTTTTCATTCTCTTAATGATCGGAAAAAGGCTCATAATCAAGCTGTATATTTAAAACGAAAGTCCTTAGCATCTAAAATTCTAAAAAATATTAATGGACATCCTTTGGATGGGCAGCAAACAGATTCGGTCATTAAGGATTATCGAAATCAGTTGATTTTGGCTGGAGCAGGAACTGGCAAGACAACTACTATTGTCGGAAAAGTGAAATTTCTTCTTGAAATGGGTTTTTATCGTCCTGAAGACATCCTGTTGTTGTCCTTTACTGAAAAATCTGCTCATGATATGAATGAGCAGATAAAGAAGAATATTAATAAGCCTATAGAAGCAAGTACCTTTCATGCATTAGGTAACAAAATCCTTGGAAAAATCGAAGGAAAAAAAGCCGTATTCCTTGATACAACGAATTTTGTAATGGAAAAAATTCGTGAAAAGCTAGACGATTCTGCCTATATGGATCGCCTGGTCAAGTACCTGATCTTTGATCCAACAAAATCGAAAAGCAGAGATGATTTTGATAATCCAAAAGATTACAAACGTTTTTTGGAAGAAAATCCTCCCAAAAGTTTAAATGGTATTTCTGTCAAAAGCTACGGTGAACTTGACATTGCAAATTTTCTATTTCAAAACCAGGTCAATTTTCTCTATGAGGCTCCCTACAAACTGCCAACAGCAACTGCAACTCATAGACAGTACCAACCGGATTTTTATTTGCCCGATTATGGTATTTATATTGAATATTTTGGAATAAATCGAAAGGGAAGGGTTTCAGATAAATTTAAGGAAAAAGACGGAAAGTCTGCCAGCCAGGCCTATCAAAACAGCATGATATGGAAGCGCCAGACCCATCGGCAGAATAATACCGTTCTTGTAGAATGTTTTGCTTATGAGAAGTTTGAAGGCGATCTTTTGAATTGTTTAAAAGATCGTTTAATGTGCAAAGGTGTTGTTTTTAGGCCATTGCCTAGTGACAAATTGTGGTTGATGTTGCAGGATAAACACGACTCAAACCAAATAATAAAGAGCATCACCTCGCTGTTTGCAACAATGATAAACCACACCAAGGCCAATGATTACACCCTGGAAAATCTTTATTCATTGAATAATGAATTATCAAATGTTCTAGAAAGAAAGAACAATAAAGATATTATTGATCTTTTTAAGCCGATTTTTGAAGAATATGTAGCCATGCTAGCGTCTAAGGATATGATCGACTTTAATGATATGATCAACGATGCAGCAAAGTTTATTCGTAAAGGTAAGTATAAAAATCCCTACAAGTTCGTTATCGTTGATGAATATCAAGATATTTCAAAGCCTCGTTTCAACTTATTGCAAGCCTTACGAGAGTCATCTGATTATAAGCTATTTTGTGTAGGTGATGACTGGCAGAGTATTTATCGTTTTGCAGGCAGTGACATCAACTATATTTTGAACTTCGAGGCGTTTTGGGGTAAAACCTGTATCGGGAAAATTGAAACAACATATAGATTCCCACAACGATTGATTGAAGCTAGCGGCAATTTTGTGATGAAGAATCCTGCTCAAATTAAAAAATCCTTGAGAACTATGTCGAAAGAAAATGGTTATGCTTTGGGTATTGGCTTGTGGAATTGGCGCTTTAACGAAATGCCTAAGGGAAGTTCTGTTTTCTTTCTCGGCCGTTATAAGGACGATATTCGTGTGATGACCAATTTTATAAAGGACATAAATATTCACGATGGTGGAAAGATTACATTGCGTGGTCGTGAAGATCTAGACATAAAGTTTATGACAGTTCATGCCTCCAAGGGACTTCAAGCTGATTATGTCTTTATTTTGAACAATAAGAATGGTAGAAAAGGATTCCCCAGCAATATTGGGGATTCTTCTGTTATGCAACTTTTTTTGGATACATCAGAAGAATTTCCTTATGCGGAAGAACGCAGGTTGTATTATGTCGCGATGACGCGTGCTAAGAAGAAGGTGTTTTTTGTCCCTTCGACAAAGGAAGGAACTCAATCTCCGTTCTACGAGGAAATCTTAAAAAAATACGGAAAGGATATAAAAGCAGAACAAATTGCCATAAATAAGCATGATAACTTCTGTCAGTAGTTCCCTGTATCTAGAATCTTCCCAACATTCTTCTCTATTTATTCCTTATCCCTGATTTCGTCGTATATATTCTTTCTGCCGAGTCATACGGCTCGCCAGTAGGCGAACTTGTCGTGGGCAATCCTGATGGGAGCGACAATGGCATTTACCAAATGCTCCAGAAAAAATATTTTTCCTCGTTGATGATTTTTCATTTATTTACTATAAATGAATATCGGAGGTGTTTATGAACAGGAGTTTCTTTTTCGCAGGGCTAGCGTTGTGCGCGGCCATCCAGGCCTTTGGCGCAAACTATTATGTGGCTGTTGACGGTAACGATAGTGCCGTCGGTTCCAAGGAAAAGCCTTTTGCATCCCTCAACAAGGCGAATGCCGTTGTGCATGCTGGCGATACGGTCTGGATTCGTGGGGGAGTCTACGACCTGAACGATACGGTTTACTACAAGCGCTACGAGATGACGGCGGGCATTCTTTTGACCGCCAGCGGCGAAAGCGACGACAAACGCATTTATTATTTCGCATACCCTGGGGAGCGCCCGATTTTTGACGGCACAAATCTCCCTATCGGTCAAGCCTGCAGGAACAAGGGAACCATCGACAGCGTCATGACGACGTCTCCCATTGTGGTGGCAGCAAAGTACCTGCATCTGAAAGGTTTCGAAGTCCGCAACACTCCCATGAAGTGCAATTCCAATTCCGGAATTTTCCTTTACGCCAGTAAGCATATTATTCTGGAACAAATCGACAGCCATCATAATGCGGGCCCGGGAATTTTCATTCATGACGGAGCCTCTGGAGGTGGTGGCCATCTTGTGTTGAACTGCGACGCCCACGACAATTACGACCCCACGGGCTGGCAGGGCGATGGCGAAAATGCCGATGGCTTTGGTGTACATTATCAGCACGATGGCGATACAACAAGATTTGTGGGATGCCGTTCCTGGTGGAACAGCGACGACGGCTATGACGTTCTTGCGCAAGAATTCCCTGTCATTGTAGAAAACAGCTATGCCATGGGCAATGGTTACATCAAGTATGGAACCGCAACGCCTCCGGGAGTAAATGGCCACGGCTTTAAGATGGGTTACAGTCGCACAGGTGCCGGCCATCATATCATTAAGAATTGCGTGGCCTGGAATAACGTAGCAAACGGTTTCTATTCCAATTATACCAATGCAGGCAGCACCTGGATCAACAACACAGCTTATAAAAATGGAGACCGTTCATTCGGTATGGCCTCCACAACTTATGATGCGGATCTGAATCGCACGGCAGATGTGATGCCTTTGTTTGGCGACAATGCCCACGTGCTGAAGAACAACATTGCTATCCCCAACTATAATTCCCAGATAGGATCTTGCTGGATGAAGGATGCAACTCATGATGAGTATGTGGATTGTCCTGCCGGCGAAAACAACACCTGGAACTTTAATCTGGATTTGACGGAAGACGACTTTGTGAGTCTCGATGACCCCAGTATGACGGTGACTGGCGAAGACCTCTCCAAGATTCCTGGAATTTTGGGCCCGCGAAATCCTGATGGCAGTGTTCCCGATTTGTACTTCCTGAAACTGAAGGAAGGCAGCCGCGCCATCGACAAGGGCGAAGACATTGGTCAGTCTTTTGTTGGCGCAGCTCCGGACCTGGGTGCCTATGAATTCGGAATAATCAAGTCCAGCAGCAGTTCAACAGATGCAACCTCCAGTTCCGCTGCGGAACCTGTCAGCTCGTCCAGTTCCGACGACCAAACAACAGCAATCGCCGCAAAGCTCGAACATTCCTTGCCTGCAACAAATTCAGCAACCGTATTCGACTTGCAAGGTCGCTACTTGGGAACTTTACAATTGAACCAGCTGCGCAGCGAAACCATTCAAAACGCACTGCTCGCAAAATTCAAAACTCCCGGCATCTACCTCATCCGCCAAGGAAACCATCTGCAGAAAGTCAACGTGAAGTAGATGCACCCGCAGGAATGTAGTTGTACAAACTTTTCTACCTTTAGCTTTAATGAATTCCAATCCCTTTGAACTGAAGAAGACGTCCAAGAAGTCCAAGGCCCGCCTTGGGGTGATTCACACGGCACACGGCGATGTGACTACGCCTATCTTTATGCCGGTGGGCACCAACGCCACGGTCAAGGGGATTACCAGCCGCGATATCAAGGAGCTGGAAGCAGAAATCATCCTTGCAAACACTTACCACCTGTACCTGCGTCCGGGCACGAAGACCGTGGCGGAGGCTGGCGGCGTCCAGAAGTTCATGGGCTTTAACGGCCCCATGCTTACGGACAGTGGCGGATTCCAGGTGTGGAGTCTCAAGGAATTCCGCAAGATTACGGAAGAAGGCGTCCGCTTCAAGAGCCTGCTGGATGGATCCAGGCACATGTTCACGCCGGCAAGCGTCATGCAGGCCCAGCGCGAAATCGGTGCGGATATCATCATGGCCTTTGACGAATGCACGCCGTACCCAAGCACTTTGGAAGAGGCCGACGAATCCTTACGCCTTACGCTGAAGTGGACCCGCGAGGCAAAGGAATGGTTGGAGGCAAATCCGCCCATTCACGGCTACCCGCAGTTTTTCTTCGGGATCGTGCAGGGCGGCATGCACAAGGAACTGCGCCAGAAGTCCATCGAGGCCCTTAAGGAAATCGGCCCCGACGGTTACGCCATGGGCGGCCTCTCGGTGGGGGAGCCAGTGGAAACCATGTACGAAATTGCGGACTTCTGCACCAACTTGTTGCCGGAGGACCGGGCCCGCTACGTGATGGGGGTAGGCACGCCCTGGAACCTGCTGGAGCTGATCAAGCGTGGGGTAGACATGTGCGACTGCATCCTACCCAATAAAAACGCCCAGGACGGCCTGGTCTATACAAGCCAAGGCGTTCTCCGTTACAAGAATCAGAAGTTCGCCCACGATTTCGACCACCCGCTGGACCCGGAATGCGACTGCTACTGCTGCCGCAATTACAGCCGCGGCTACATGCGCCACCTACATAAAGCAAAAGAGCCCCTGGGATGGACTCTTTCTGTAATTCATAACCTGCGTTTCTACATCAAGCTGATGCAACAGGCCAAGGCCCACATCGCCGACGATACTTTTGAAGAATGGGCCGACGAAATGATTCCAAAGTTGCAGCAGAACCTGTAACTGCAACAGTTCTCTGTCATAACAAAACTTTCAAAGCCCCTTCGGGGGCTTTTTCATTTGACAAATAAAAATTCTTTAGTATCTTGAATAGCATGGCAATGAACCACCACCTATTTACCGGTCAATGCGAATCCGTGGGTGAAGCCCACGTCACGAACACTACAACGGCAAACGATGGCGTAAAATCCAAGATTCTGCCGACACACGCAGGAACGTCCCCCGTCAGGAGACATCGCGTTCCTCGCGCCCCCAAGAAGTAGAGTTCGCTAAAGGCGATTCGTAAATAATCCTTCAGGATGTCTTGCAGCGGTGCTGTGAGTCGTTTTAGATGATAAACCAAATAAAGTCCACATTTAGTAACAAGCCACCTTTATAAAAGTCCCATTTCAACCCTACATTTTTTGACAATTAATCCACATTATCTTCCTATTTATTGAAACTTTCTCTATTTATAGTTCTATTTTATAAAATTAAATGTCTACACTTTTCATAAAAAGACTATATTTTAGATAATGGGTGTGAAAAATAAAAGGATGGGTATGAATTTGGGTAAAAAACTAATCTGGGCAGCCGTTGCTGCCGCGTTCGCTTGCGGTTCCGCCAACGCGCAGACAAAAGTCGTGGTAGATCCTGGCAAAAAATACCAGTATTTCGAAGGATGGGGAACTAGTCTCTGCTGGTGGGCCGTTAAGACCGGAGCCTGGAGCGAGGCCAACTATACAAAGCTTTTGGGTGCCGTAGCCGATCCGGATACAGGTCTTGGCTACAACATTTTCCGTTACAATATCGGTGGGGGAGACCAACCCGGCCACAACCACTTGACCAAAGGCGACGGGGGAGCTGCGGTTCCTGGCTACAAGCCCACCGAAAAAGGCGATTACGACTGGAACGCAGACAAAACCCAGCGTAACATCATTTTCGCCTTGAACAAGATGGTAAAGGACCCGATTTTCGAAGCCTTTTCCAATTCTCCTCCCTGGTGGATGACCAACAGCGGTTGCGTCGCAGGCGGAGTCAACGGAGCAGACAACCTGAAATCCGACTACTTTGACGATTTCGCCGACTACCTGTCCGAAGTGGCATTGCACTTCAAGAAGGAATGGGGCATCACCTTCCGCACAGTGGAGCCCTTCAACGAACCAAGTGCCGGCTGGTGGAAAGAAAACAAGGACCAGGAAGGCTGTGGCTTTAAAAGTCGACAGTCCGACATGATCATTGAGCTGGGCAAGGCTCTCAAGAAAAAGGGTTTGTTCCCCGAAACTTCTGTTACCGGCGCAGACGAATCCAGCATTGCCGACGCCTTGAAACAGTTTAACGGCTATAGTGCCGAGGCACGCTCCTACATGTTCCAGATGAACACCCACAGCTATGATGGCTATAGTTCACGTCAGGGCATGTACGAGGCAGCCTTCGCCGCCGACAAGAGAATTTGGCAGTCCGAATCCGGCCCGCTTCATCGCGGTAACAGTACCCTGGATATTACCCTCTGGATGGCCGACGTGATTCTTCACGACCTTCGTGACATGAAGGCAAACGCCTGGGTGGACTGGCAGCTTTCTGACCCTGCAGCCAACTGGCAGACCATCAAGGCCGATCACAGTAAGCAGACCTTCTCTTACTCGCCCCGCTACTACATGCACAAGACATTTACCCACGCCATCCGTCCAGGCTCCCAGTTTATCGATAGCGATAACAGCAATACTCTGGCAGCCATCCGCGAAGACGGTTCCCTGGTTATCGTAGTGCTGAACACCACAGGCAATAACGTTTCCTACGCCTTCGACCTGAACAAGTTCAGCGCCATCGGTTCCAAGGCAAAGGTAAACCGCTTTACGTTGCCAGCAGCCCTCAAAGCCGATGCCGACATAGCCATTTCCAACAAGACACTGAACGTAACTGCGGGCGCACAGTCCATCGTTACGATGGTGATTGACGGAGCCAAGAGCGAAGGCCAGTGCGACGTTGAAGGCATCAAGACCTACGTCAAGATTCACGACGGCGGCTGGAACGAAATTACCGACATCAAGGTGAACGTGGGCGATTCCCTGGTCATTGGCCCGCACCCCTATTCCGGTGCCCGCTGGACATGGAATGGTCCCAATGACTTCTACCAGCTGGGGCGAGAAGTGCGCTTCAAGAACATGCAGGAATCCCAGAGCGGAACCTATACAGGAACCGTCGCCACAACAGCGGGCTGCGCCGTCAACGTGGACTTCAAGGTTACCGTTATCGACCCCAACAAGCCTGTTGTAGAGCCTATCGAGCCCGAAGAACCAGAAGAGCCGGTAATTCCGCAAGACACAGCAAAGACAGACACATCCATTGTTGTAGACACGACCAAGGTAGACACAACCACCGCGGACACCACGGTAAAGGACTCCATCAAGCAGGATACCTCCGTTATCGATACAACTCCAGTGATCAAAGATTCAACGATCAAGGACTCCTCAATTCAGGATACCTCCACACGAATCAGATTGAACCATTTGCAAATCAGCCGCATTGCTGTATCCAGACACGGGGGAGACTTGCACATTTCCGCACCCAGCGAAACAATGGTCTTTACCATGCACGATTTGCAGGGCAATCTGCTGATGCGTCAACAAATTTCTGGCAATACTGAGATTCCGGTAAGCCAGTTCGCCCGCAGGGGATTCATTGTTCAAATCAGGAACATGAAGGGCAATAGCCTATACCTGCGCGCCATACGTTAAAACAAGTCACGTCTAAACAGAAAACCCCGAGGTTTTTACCTCGGGGATATTTTTATGCTTTTTAGATCCTTCAAGCTTCGCACTCAGGATGACACGCTGCATCGTCTTTCAATGACTCACTGCATTATTCTCTGATGCACAGCACTGTCATTCCGAGCAACGTCGAGGAATCTACTTGAACAGGTTCTTCATCTTCTCAAGGAAAGACTCTTCCTGTGCAGTTTCCTTGTCCTTACGGAGTTCGGCCAACTTCTGGTAGAGTTCCTTTTCTTCCCTGGAAATGTCCTTCGGAATTTCTACGCCAATCTCAACGTAGAGGCTTCCACGATCGCCACGCTTGTGCAGCGGGTACAGGCCCTGTTCACGGAGGCGCAGGATGCTGCCAGCCTGAGTGCCAGCTGCAATTTTGATCTGTACTTCGTCACCTTCCAGAGTCGGAATGCGCTGGGTGCCACCAAGAACCAGCTTATGAACGGGAACCTTAATTTCGCAGTGGAGATCATCACCTTCACGGGTGTAGAAATCGTCCTGCTTTTCGGCAACGACAGCCAGCAAGTCGCCACTTGCGCCACCGCGAGGACCGCAGTTACCTTCGCCACGAAGGTTCAGGTACTGTCCGTCAGAAACGCCGGCCGGAATCTTGATAGAGATTTCTTCCGTTTCCTGCACGCGGCCTTCACCATGGCAGTTAGAGCAGGGCTTTGCGATAGTTTCGCCCATACCGTTACAGGTGGGGCAGGCGCTTTCAGAAATCATCTGGAAGAAACCACCCGTTGCACGGCGTACTCGGCCGGTGCCATGGCATGTGCTACATTCGGTAACGTTCTCACCGCCCTTGCCGTTACATTCGGTACAGGGAGTATAGCGCTTCAGGCGAACCTTCTTGGTGCAGCCTTCGAAGATTTCCTTGTAGCTCAGGGCCACCTTGATCTGCAGATCGTTACCGCGGGGAGGACCTGCCTTACGGCTGCGACCGCGACCGCCGCCGCCAAAGCCGAAGCCACCGCCAAAGATGTCGCCAAACTGGCTGAAGATGTCTTCAAAGCTTCCGAAGCCACCGCCGCCAAATCCGCCACCGCCGAAACCGCCACCAGGAGCGTTAAAGCCAAACTGGTCGTAGTTCTTGCGCTTTTCAGGATTGGAAAGAACGTCGTAAGCTTCTGCAGCTTCCTTGAATTTTTCTTCGGCTTCCTTGTCACCCGGGTTCTTGTCCGGATGGTACTTGATGGCAAGCTTCTTATAAGCGTGCTTGATTTCATCAGCACTTGCGTCCTTACCGACGCCTAGAACCTCGTAATAATCTCTTTTATCTGCCATATAGCTCGCTCCTTCGGAGCTTTGAGGCTTGAGGTCGCACCTTGCGGTGCTTTGAGGTCGGGCTGCGCCCTTTGAGCTAAACAAAGGCGCTTCGCGCGAATCACAGATTTGAGAAAACCTCTTACCTCGAACCTGTTGCCTCGTACCTGTTTATAGCAAAAAGGTGCTCCTGCCTAAAAAAGACAGGAAAACACCATTTGCAAGGCCAGCTCAAAAACTCATTGCTCAAAGCTCATAGCTCAAAGCGAGCTTGCGAGCGACCTCATACCTAATTAGTCAACGACTTCAGCGTCGACAACTTCCGGACCGTCGCCCTTCTTTTCGGACTTGGGCTGTTCAGAAGCGCCCGGCTGAGGCCCCGGCTGTGCACCAGCGGCACCGGCAGCCTGAGCCATGGAGCTCATCATGTTCTGGAGCTTGTCCATAGCGGCCTTGATTTCGTCCTTGGTGCCGTTTTCCTTCTTGTCCTTGATTTCCTGGACAGCGGCTTCAATCTGGCTCTTGGTGTCAGCAGGAATCTTGTCGCCAACTTCCTTGAGCTGAGCTTCGACCTGGTAAGCCATCTGTTCGGCCTGGTTCTTGATGTCCACCAGTTCGCGCTGTTCCTTGTCCTTGGCAGCGTTGGCTTCGGCATCCTTCACCATCTTGTTGATTTCGTCTTCGGAGAGGCCACTGGAGGAAGTAATCTTGATGGACTGTTCCTTGCCGGTTTCCTTATCCTTAGCGGAAACGTGGACGATACCGTTGGCGTCGATGTCGAAGGTCACTTCGATCTGAGGAACGCCGCGGGGCTTCTTCGGAAGGTCGGTGAGGTCGAACTTACCGAGGGTACGGTTGTCGCGAGCAAATTCACGTTCACCCTGGAGAACATGGATGGTCACTGCCGGCTGGTTGTCTTCGGCGGTAGAGAACACCTGGCTCTTCTTGGTGGGGATGGTGGTGTTGCGGTCGATGAGCTTGGTCATGACGCCACCGAGAGTTTCGATACCCAGAGAAAGCGGGGTAACGTCCAGGAGGAGAACGTCCTTCACAGCGGAGTCGCCGCTAAGAACTGCGCCCTGAACTGCAGCACCGATTGCCACAACTTCGTCGGGGTTCACAGTCTTGTTGGGTTCCTTGCCGAAGTACTTCTTCACAGCTTCCTGAACGGCCGGAATACGGGTAGAACCACCAACCAGGATCACTTCATCGATTTCAGACAGGCTGAGGCCGGAGTCTGCGAGAGCCTTGCGGCAGGGTTCCATGGAACGTTCCACCAGGTGAGCGGTCAGCTGGTCGAACTTTGCACGGCTGAGGGTCAGGTCCAAGTGCTTGGGGCCAGTGGCGTCAGCGGTGATGAAGGGGAGGTTGATGTTGGTAGAAGTAGTAGCGGAAAGGTCAATCTTTGCCTTTTCAGCAGCGTCCTTCAAACGCTGGAGAGCCATCTTGTCCTTCTTCAGGTCGATGGAGGGATTTTCCTTCTTGAATTCGTCGTTGATCCAGTCGATGATGACTTCGTCGAAGTTGTCACCACCCAGCATGGTGTCGCCGTTGGTGGACTTCACAGAGAACATACCGTCGTCGATTTCCAAAATGGAGATATCAAAGGTACCACCACCAAGGTCGTACACGGCAACCTTTTCACTCTTCTTGGAGTCGAGGCCGTAGGCGAGGGCAGCAGCAGTCGGTTCGTTCACGATACGAAGAACTTCGAGGCCAGCGATCTTACCAGCGTCCTTGGTAGCCTGACGCTGAGCGTCGTTGAAGTATGCCGGAACGGTAATCACAGCCTGGGAAACGGTTTCGCCCAGGTAGTCTTCTGCGATCTTCTTCATGGTCTGAAGAACTGCAGCGGAAATTTCAGGAGGAGCGAACTGCTTGTCGTCGATCTGGACGCGGATAGGATCGGAACCGGAACCGACCAGCTTGTAGGGCATGTTCATTTCCACAGCGGAGCATTCGCCAGCGGTGCGGCCCATGAAGCGCTTGATGGAATAAATGGTCTTTTCGGGGTTGGTAATAGCCTGACGCTTAGCAACGTGGCCAACCAGACGTTCGCCGGTCTTGCCGAATGCGACGATAGACGGGGTAGTGCGGAAACCTTCTGCGTTTGCGATCACTACGGGCTTGCCACCTTCCATAACGGAAACGCAGCTGTTGGTTGTACCAAGGTCGATACCGATAATCTTGCTCATGATTGAGTCTCCTATTTAAATTCTTGCGGCGATCAATGCGCCATTCTTGTTTCGTCCCCTTTTATGCAAAACCCGTGCCAAAAGCAAAAAAACGCTTCAAAAACGTCAAAAAACGAACTTTCATTTCATTTTGAAACATGAAAATAGCCCCAAAAAGACAAAAAAAAGCCCCGTTTCATTTTAGAACAGGGCTTAGATTTTGAAAGTGTGGGCTCGAACAACCAAAAATATTGTCGGTTATCTCCCGGAGGATACTCTGAAGGTCTGTCCAGCAGAATTACGAACCACGTAGGCTCCGTAATGGAACCCGGCATTCTTAAGGCCAACCTTAAGATCCTTTAAAGATGCTCCTCCATTGAGGCGAATCTTGCCCAGCTGATTCCCCATCGCATCAAAGACCTTGTATTCAGCAGCGATTCTACTGAAGAATCCAGAATTCCACTTAGTCCTGATTGACTGGGTTTCACTGCTGGAGCTAGCCGCATTGGAAGAGTCGGCAACTGCGCTGCTAGAGCTAGCGATATCAGAAGAATCCCCTTCGGAGGAACTACTTGCGGGACTTTCTTCTGCAGTTCCGTTATAGATTTCTTCGGCAGGCTTGTCGCTTACGCCAAAGGCGATCCAGTCCAGGTTCACGTAGTCGGTGGTCATCAGGACCCTGAGCTCGTGCTCACCCTTGGCCAGTTCCTTTGTGGTCTTGCCCTTGAAAGTGTCGTACTTGTCGAAATCACCAGTTCCCTTCAGTTCCAGTTCGTCGGTAATGGCCTCGCCATCCATAAAGAGCTGGATGCCGGCCTTTTCCATGCCGGTAGCGTAGGAAAGTTCGTAGGGGAGGGCTCCTGCAGCATCCACATTCACGGTGTATTCCAGCCATTCGCCCTTCTGGGTGTAGCCAATGGCATATCCAGTACCTGCAGCAACAACGTCGACGCGGTCTTCGCGGTATTCGCCACCCTGGTTCTTGTTATCCATGTCGTAGTAGGCCTTGCCGGCACCGCCAACATCGTAGTTCTCGAATTCAATGAAGTTCTTCTTGCCTTCAACAGTTGCACCGATGACCGGCAGTTCGCACTTGGCCTCAGGATCCTTCAGCAAAGCCTCGCAGAAGGGGCCCTGGGGAACAGCGGTCTTGCTGTTTTCAAATTCCCAATAGTCAGCTTCGAAGTCACCTGCGAACATGAAGAATACGTCATGCTTGCCAACGGCACCTTCGGCAGGCACGGTCACCAGGCCATCCTTGCTGAATTCAGCCTTTGCAACTACGGGACCATCCACCTTGTCCAGGCGAACCGTAACGGAGGAAGCCTTCTTGACGCTCAAGACAGATGCGGAGAAAGATTCTGCGCCAGCGTCACCGAATTCAACACCGCTGATCTTAGTGTACTTACCGTCGGTAAGATTGGTAAGAACCGTATTGCCTGCGGCACCGCTCTTTCGGACCTTCACTTCTTCGCCCCAGGACATGGTTTCAGCTTCTACACGCTTATAGGGGTTGAAATCTTCCAGCTGGGCCACGCCATTATCCGGCCACCAGTCAATCTTCTGGATAGTTCCGTCGGCATTATACTTCATTTCGGCAACGCCAACAGAACGACGTTCCTTATGCTGGAATTTCAGGCCCATCTTATCGGATTTCTGGTGCCAAAGTTGATAATGATGGCCGAAAACGTAGGATTTTCCCTTGTAATCCACAATTCCCGGGTGGTTACCGTTACTGCGGGAGGAATGGGGCATAATGTCGCCCTTGTAGGTCCAGGGACCCGTGGGGGAGTCGCTCATGGCGTAGCCAATACCTTCGGCGCAGCAGGTGGAAGCAAAGGCCATGTAGTAATGGCTGTCATGCTTGTAGAACCAGGGGCCTTCCTGGTAATCCTTGACCTTGGGATGGGTAACAATGCTACCGGATGTACTGATCATGTCTTCGTTAAGCTTGATCATGTAAAGATCCGGATTGCCCCAGTACATGTAGGCCTGGCCGTCATCATCAACCCATACAGTGGGGTCGATGTCGTTCCAATGCTCGCGCTGCCAAACCAAGGCCTTGTTCAGAGGATCCTTGAAGGGGCCGTAGGGATTATCCGCCACCAGAACAGAAATTCCGTTACCGTGAATGGGAACGTACATGTACCATTTGCCGTTACGTTCCACAACCTGTTCAGCCCAGGCGCCGTTAGTTCTTGTGCTCCACTTGATATCGTCCAAGGAAGCCACAGCCCCGTGGCTCGTCCAGTTGACCATGTCCGTAGAAGTGTGCAGAAGCCAATCGTACATCAGGAATCCATCGGCATCATCTTCGTCGTGGGTCGTGTAAAGGTAGAGCGTGTCCCCATGCACCATGGGAGCCGGGTCCGCCGTGTAGTTGGTTGTGATTATCGGCTGCTGTGCAAAGGCAACTCCGGCCAAACTCAATAGGGAAGTAACGGATAAGAGTTTTCCAAACATCTTTATCTCCAAACAATGATATACACCGAAGATAAAGATACCCTGTAAAACAGGGCAAAATAACCCTGCTTTTGCAAACAACTTTGCAACTTCTACAATAACTTTTTGTTTACGAAGTCAGATTTGTACGAAAAAAGCCGCCTTATACTTTCGTATAAAACGGCCAAAATTCCGTAGGGGAGGGATGATTGCGAAATGCTTGAACCGCGGTAACGATCCAGTCACAAAACATCAGGACCACCGCGGTGGCGATCCAGTCGCGAAAACTACTTGCCGGAAGAAACGATAACCTTTGCGGGCTTAAGAATCTTGTTCTTGAGCTTGTAACCCTTCATGAACACGGTTACCACGTGATTTTCGGGAACGGTTTCGCTGGGCTGCTGCATCAGGGCTTCGTGACAGTTGGGGTCAAATTCCTGACCGGTGGGATCCAGCTGTTCGAGACCAGCGTCGGCGAGGACCTTGGCAAACTGGTCGTGGATCATCTGCATGCCCTTTTCGAAAGTTTCCAGGTCCTTGGCCTTATTTTCGGCGGAGAAAGCGCGTTCGAAATTGTCCAGGACTTCGGAAAGCTTTTCCAGGAGCTTTCCGTTGGCAGTTTCGATGATTTCAAGCTGCTCGCGGGCGCTACGGCGGCGGAAATTGTCGAATTCAGCCATGAGACGGAGATTGCGATCGTTGGCGGCAGCCAGTTCAGCCTTCAGCACGTCTTCGGCAGATTCGGAGGATTCTGGAGCAGGTTCGGCCGGAGCTTCAGCAGCGTCTGCCGGCTGTTCTGCGGAACCTTCATTAGCGCCAGCCTGTTCAGCCTTGGCGGCTTCCTTCATAACGTTTTCGAGATCCTGTTCAAACTTTGCGCGTTCTTCGGCGGTGGGTTCCTGCAAATTTTCGTCAGCCATAATAAATCCTTTAAAAATCTTAAAAATGAACCAGGAAATCCTGGGTGAGTGACATTTCGGCCGGAAAATGCAAATTCCGTGCCAAGCAAAAATCAACGATTTACAGGCCATATTTAGTAAAATCCGCTCCATTTTGAAACACCTCCTTGAAAAACCGTTTTATTAGTTTACATAATCCGCATTATCGGCAACGAATGATTGGAGCTTGAGGGGAGGCTGCTGTTATTATATTTAAACAAGAAACGGAGATTTTTATGTCCCAGACCAGCGAAAAATACCGAATTGAATGGCTTGCAGCCGACCAGGCCCGTGACGCAGGACTTGAGGAACCAGCGGATGTTGTAGCATTCAAGGATATTCCCTACGGCGAATTCGGTGACTGGAATCTGCTGGATCTGTACATGCCCAAGGGTGCAACGAAATCCAAAAGTGCGACGAAATGTACGGATGCAAACGACATCGAGAATTGTGCCGCGAACGATGTTGTGCGAAAGCTCCCGGTGATCATCAGCATTCACGGCGGTGCGTTCGTTTACGGACAGAAAGAAACGTACAAGTTTTATCTCATGAGCCTGGCCGCCCGAGGATTCGCCGTAGTGAATTTCAACTACAGACTTGCCCCTGAATACAAGTTCCCTGCCGCATTGGAAGATACCGACGCCGTGCTGCATTGGGTTATGGAAAACGCCGACAAGTACAATCTGGATACAGAAAAAATCTTCTTCGTGGGCGATTCTGCGGGAGCGAATTACGCGGCTCTTTATTCAATCTATTGCGTGAATCCGGAATACGCTCGTAAAGTGCAGGATGCAGCAAAATCCTGGTACGGGAAACAGGCGAGGGTCAATCCTCCCCTAACATTCAAGCCTCGGGCAGTCGCCTTGAACTGCGGTCTTTACGACGTGACCAACGATCGCGACAATCACGCCGACATCATGGTGGACTTGTTCGGCGAGCATCTGGAAGAATGCTGCGAATACTTGAATGTGATGGACTATCTGACCGCAGATTTTCCGCCGGCTTTTGTGATGACTGGCGAGTACGACTTTTTGAAGTTGCAGAACCGCCACATGGCCAAGGCACTAGAAAAACAGAACCTCCCCCACGTTTTCAAGTCCTACGGGACTCCCGAAACCAAGGAAATTTCACACGTATTCCACGTGAACATGAAACTCCCCCTCGCCCACCTTTGTAACGATGAGGAATGCGAGTTCTTTAAGGAGGTGATCACCTCCCCTATTTGCTTAAAATAAGTATAATTCCTCCCCCCCCAAAAAAAACAAGAATAAACTTTCTGTCCCAAAACACTTGACTTTTGTCCCATAATTATTTATATTGGGCAACAAGGTAGGTCAAGTCCATGAAAAAGAAGAATGTCATCAATCTGATTCGATATTATGCCGAAAAAAACGATCCCGCATTCCGCGAGGAGGCATACGAAATTGCACGAGATTTCGATGCCAACGGTGATTTTCAGCTTTCCGAATATATCATGGCGCTTTTGTCTAGCGCAAACGCCTTTGTGCCGCAAATGCACGAAGATCAGATGACATTTTTCCGCAAAATGACATCCTCGCACGATTCTCTGCCACTCCCCACGCCAATAGAAAAGGATATTCTCGGAATCATCAACGCTATCCAGCGGAACATGGGAATCAACAAGTTCCTATTCCAAGGCGCACCTGGAACAGGCA
Source organism: Fibrobacter sp. (assembly GCA_045617325.1). GTDB lineage: Bacteria > Fibrobacterota > Fibrobacteria > Fibrobacterales > Fibrobacteraceae > Fibrobacter. The sequence continues at coordinate 12,236 of JAZLIJ010000246.1, read as the reverse complement.
AGACCGAATCCGTACGGCAAATTGCCCGCATTTTGGAACGCGACCTGTTCTGCGTAGATTTCGACACCATCATCGACAGCAAACTCGGGCAAACGCAAAAGAACATCGCAGCGCTGTTCGACGAACTGAATCATTTTGCGCACCCTGAAAAAATTCTTGTTCTGTTCGACGAAATCGATGCCATAGCCCTTGATAGAACCAGCTCCCAGGACCTTCGCGAAATGGGCCGCGCCACGTCGGCTATCCTCAAGGGATTTGACAACCTCAACGAACAGATTACCATTATCGCCACGACGAACCTTTTCAAGCATTTTGACAAGGCGCTTTCCCGCCGTTTCGATTCCATTGTTGATTTCAATAGATACTCCCAGGACGATTTGCAAGAAATTGCAGAATCTATTCTGAACAATTTCCTGACCAAGTTTAAAATTGCTGGACGAAATACAAGGCTGTTCTTCAAGATTATCGGCAAGAATGGATGTCTGCCCAATCCAGGTGAACTCAAAAACATCATCAAGACTGCGGTCGCATTTAGCGATGCTAATGTTGAGTGCGATTACCTTAGACGTCTTTACGAAAAATTCATCGGTCATATTCCAAGCGACCTGCAGCAATTACAAGAACAAGGCTTCACTGTCCGTGAAATCGAGATACTTTCTGGCGTATCAAAAAGTCAAGTTGCCAGAGCTTTGCAAGGAGATAAATAATGAATGATGTTCTCCTTTTGAAAGGACGATTTGAACACGCACCCAATCCAACGAAGCCTGGAGCCCCCAAGCTCCCCAGCAAAGGAAAAGTATCAGCAGAGCATGTTGGATTGCTAATTCAGGAACTTAAAATCGAGCAATCAAAATGGTTGTACGATTCGACGCTGTCCAAAGCCTTGCTTGATGTACATTATAACCGCATTATCGCTAAGAGCAATCGTATGCGTAGTATCTTTGCGTTTGAATGTGACGAGCATATTGTGGGTGCGAAGTTTGATAAGACAAAAACAAAACACATTATCACCTATTGCTTTGACAAAGGTGAATTCGCCAAGGCAATTGAACGACTCGATAATTGCAAAAAAATCATAGACAATAATTTCGGAGGCGAAGTTACTGCCGAAGACATCGAACAACTATCTACAAACACATGGCAAATCAAGGTTATGTCGAAGTCGTTGTTTATGCAATGCGTAAAAGATTGCTTTTATATAAGCCATTTTGCGAAAGACCGAGCTCCGAAAACTTTGGATGAAACATCCCTTATTTCCATTTACGACATCGGCGAAGATGCCGTTGATTTGCTACGAAGTTTCGGCATCATTATAACCAATGATAGAATTATCAACGGGACCACATTGCAATTAAGACCACACGAGGTAAGTATCTTGAACAACAAGGCTCCTTATCTCATCGCCATGGCTATTTCAGATGTCTCTAAATACACTAAGGACGATTTTGACACAACAGAAGATGTGAAACCACGCATCGACGAACCTACAAATGAACCGATTATCGGCGTCATTGATACGATTTTCGATACAAATGCGTACTTCTCAAAATGGGTCGATTACGTCAATACCGTTCCCGACGAAATCGAAATCACAAAGGATGATTCTGAACACGGAACCACGGTTTCTTCAATAATCGTAGATGGTCCGGCTCTCAATCCAGAACTTGAAGATGGCTGCGGCCATTTTCGTGTAAAGCATTTCGGCGTTCTTGCAGGAAATGTCGGTAGCACATTTACCATATTAAAGACCATCAGACAGATTGTCTCCGAAAACAAGAACATCAAAGTCTGGAATCTTTCGCTTGGTTCAAAACAAGAAATTCCCGAAAACTATATTTCTCCCGAAGCAGCAATCCTTGACAAAATCCAGTATGAAAATGATGTTACATTCATTATCGCAGGAACAAACAAAGATGTTGATGAAGAGGGGGAAAAGCGAATCGGGGCTCCAGCAGATTCAATCAATTCAATTGTTGTAAATTCAGTAAACTTTGAAAAGAAACCAGCACCCTATACGCGAAGCGGCCCCGTTCTTTCATTCTACAATAAACCAGATCTTTGTTATTACGGCGGAGACTATAAGAAAAAGATTATTGCGTATGGTCCCAAAGGAACAACGCTAGTTTCTGGAACATCGTATGCAGCGCCATGGATTGCCCGAAAAATGGCTTATTTGATTTACGTCATGGGCTTGCGTCGCGAAGTCGCCAAAGCGTTGCTCATTGATTCCGCCGCCGGATGGACTCCAAATGATGAAGCATCAACAAAAATTGGCTACGGCATCGTTCCCAAGAAAATTGATGATATAATCCGCAGCAAGGATGACGAAATTCGTTTCATCTTAATGGGCGAATCTCAACAATACAACACTTACAACTACGGCATCCCAATCCCCGTGGCAAACGATACGCATCCTTTTGTAGCAAGGGCAACACTTTGCTATTACCCTAACTGCGAACGAAACCAAGGAGTCGACTACACAAATACCGAAATGGAACTTCGATTTGGACGAATCAATGACAGGGGAAAAGTTCAAAGCATCAAGGGCAATAAGGAAGAACCTGATGATATCGACGACTTGAATGATTTTACAGAAGAACATGTTCGCCGGTATTTCCGCAAGTGGGATAACATCAAGTATATTGCCGACAACTTTACAAGTCGAAGTAAACCCCGCAAGGTTTATGTAAATGCCAATGGTAACTGGGGTATCAAGCTCACTACAATGAACCGTTTAAGACAGGATGATGGCAATGGCCTCCCCTTTGGTGTGGTTATCACGCTCAAAGAACTTAACGGCAAAAACCGACTTGCCGAATTTATTCAACAATGCAGTTTACGAGGCTGGCTCGTGAACCGAGTGAATGTCGAAAATCTTGTTGAAGTCCGCAACAAGGCTGAAGAAGATATCGTGTGGGAGTAAAAAGATAGGGAGTAATTATGGAGTTCGACGCATCAATCTTAACAACCGCTGTAACTATAATCTCATCTAAAGACATTCTAAACAAAATTTTAGGTCCTTCTGCAGATTATATTGGCGGTGAAATAAAAAGTCTTGTTGAAAAGTGCAATATTAATCTTAACAAGATTTTTTCAAATGCACAACGAAAAATTGGCAATAGAATTAACGATAACGGACAAGTATCCCCTAGAGTTTTAAAACATATTATAGATGATGGAAAATTCTGCGAAAACGAAATACTTACCGAGTATTATGGAGGTATTTTAGCTAGCGCAAGGACATCAATTGATAGAGACGACAGGGCCATACCCATGTTAGATCTAATAAAATCAATGTCTGTATATCAGTTGCGATTACACTACTTTTTTTATTATTCGGTCTTTAATCTTTTCAAAGATAATCCCATAAATTTAGGAATAGAACCGGATATACACATTCTCATTTCACTAAATGACTACGATAATGCCATGGATTTTTTACCGAACGAAGATAAAAATTCCATTCTTCATCATTCAATTATGGGACTAAAGCGACTGGGTTTAATTGGCAATTATTGTGCCGTTGGTTCTGATTCTGATAATACAGAATGCTTATTCCCTTTACCTAAAAATGGGATGATTATGATCCCAACAGTTTTAGGGGCAGAAATGTTTCTTTATGCATTAGGATTTCAAAATGTTTCTGGAGTAGATTTGGTAAACGGAAAAATCAAAAACCTTCCAGATCCTATTATAGAAAACCTTCCGAAAGCTAAAAAAGTTCAATAATATTCTAGTACAAAAGAGTTGATATGATTCTTAGCGGCGATTCTCTCGGTTTATATAGTATTGACATCAAGTACGAAGGTTCAACAAGCGCGACACAATACTGCATTGATGACTTTATGAGGCGTCTTTATGGTAGTCGCAAAATTGTGGACATGACAATCCTGACCTGCGAAAATTATCACGCCATGATGCTATGCTTTGAAGACCAGGATCTCGTTGTTTTTATCAAAAGTGGTTTGACTTCGGGTTATCCTGGTGAGGGACCGAAGGGAACGTCCCTTATCATCCGCCTTGCAGAAGAAGCAGGAATCACAATAAAAGAATTAGCCGCAGCACCTTCGCTATTCAAGAGAATTAATTCTTCTCTCGTCACTGTAAAAGATGTGGAATTCATCAAAAGGAATGGCAGAGAAAGTCTTAATTACGACCGTCTTTGTCTAAAAATTGTCGATAAAGAATATGTTCAACGGGCGAAAGATTCCTTCAAGAAAAACAAGGATATCATTTTCGTTAGAACTGAAGACGAAAAGACGAAGGATTCCGTTGAGATTGATAGAGCTAAGGCGCTAAAGATGCTGCAAGAAATTCATGCTGCTGTTGTTGAGTCAAAGAAAACAAATCTCTTAACTAAAATGGTGATGGGGGCAAAAATAATATCAATAATAAAAGATCTCTATGATTTAACAGATTGTATTCAACAATAATTTGTTTTAATGGCTTTCTATGAAAATTCTTAATCTCTGCACCTTAGCTGGTTTCCCGTCTTTTTTCTTTGAAGAGATGGAAAAGCATACAGAATTATTGTTGAATTCAGGATTTGAAGATGAATTGGTTGAAAATCAAGTATTTCGGGATTTGATTGAAAGAGTAACCGATTTTTCTAAAGACTGTAAAATCATCGGCTACCACTACACTAGAGCCGATAGGGATGACATTATAAAGGGGGGCCTGAAATCAAGATCTGGTCAAGAAATTAGAGAAACCTTTTTATCCCGTTATGGATATTTATTCACAGCAGCTGAACTCGATATAATAAAAAATGCGTGGGAAAAATACTTTAACAAGATTGCGATTACTTCCCGAGACCACCGGATATTTTTCAACCTAACCACTACAGCCCTTTTTGATGGTGGTGCAGAGCCGTTATTGCAATATTATGGCGGGGAACAAGTTTTTATGCCTTTAAAAGGTTGTCCTTCTATTGTCCAAAAAATCCAAAATATAGGCACTCCACTTTTAATCAAGGCTATATTGGATCCTAGTCAGTTGAAACTTTTTGATTATGAAGATATTGCTAAGATTGCAATATCTTCATTTCATCATTTGTTGTATCCTGATGTATCGCGATGTGATTGCGATGTTTTTCAAAACGAATCTGTTTTACCCAGTCAAATAGAGATAATCAGCCTCAGTAATATCAACCGGGATATCAATTAGACGGACTCTAAAGACTTATCAAAAGCTTCTACTAGGCCATCTAGGAACTTGATACATTTAGAAAGATATTCTTTGCTCACCGGATATGCCTGAGCAGCATCCTTTGAATGATGGACTACATCTCCTCTCAGCTTTATAAACTCATTAAGTTTTGCTTTGGCCTTTTCGGGTTCATAATTATTCCATTTCCAGAATTCAGTAACATCGTCTAGACCAAGGTAATCCTTATACAATTTTTTGGTTTTGTCCGATGACGGATTATGGAAACGTTTAAGATCTTCATCGAGACGAGTTTTAAAGAAATCACCAAGTTTGCAACCACTAACCATTTTTAACTGGATATCCAACGCCTCGCAAAGGCGATCTTCAACATAGGTTTCCCAAGCAGTCATGGCCATAATCAAGCCCGCACGTTTCAAAACTTCAGATTGTTCTGGAGTACCTTTATTCTTTTCGAACATATCCAAGAGGTTCTTTGCGTCTTTAATGGATATTTTGAATTTCTCATAGGATTTAGACATTGTTACCCCTTAATCTTTGCAATGTAAGGTTTTAAAGCTTGCTCGAACTTTTTCATTGTGACGGCGGCATTGTGGCCGATTTCTTCCCATTTTGAAGGATCGGTATTCCAACCTCCATCTATAATTGGAGCAACAATGATACAGGCTCGATTATCGGGCATGGAGTTCCACTCAAAAGTCGCACCAAAATCAGCCTCAATTTGTTCCTTATGGGATTCGAGGGATTCAAAAATCTTCATGTTACTTTCGTTACTGTCCTTGCCCTGGTCAATATACAGTTTTACAGCGAGATTATCCTGAGTTACCCAATACTGGAATCCTACGCCACCTTTTCCTGAGCCTGCACCAATCCAATTGTATTCCGTTGGAGAGATTGCGTTGAACAACGAAGTTTCTTTTCTAGTTTCTGCGATAATAATTTCCCAGAACTTGTAACGCATTTCGTGCCTGCGAGTTTTCTCTTTCTTGACCGCACCAACATTTTGTGCAAGTTCTGTAGGCTGAACTACTGGAGTAAACAAAGGTGCCGGAGAAGATTCGCCAATTTTAACAGCCTCAACTTTCAGCAAGAAAAACTTCGTGACTTCCTGGTTTGTATTGAGCCATTCAAAGACTCTTATATGTTCTGGACGGGGGTCCGGAGTAATCCATATGGCGACTTTCGCATCAAAGGCACTTAGATAGGTCATTACCTTGCCTAAATGGTCATGATCACTTTTCTCCAGCTGATTTTCAATAATCACGGAATTTCCAGATTCATCTTCACCGTATAAATCTACGTTGAAGCTTCCTGCATCCTTTTCTCGTTCCACATTGAGAATCTGGAATCCGACGACATCTGAGATAACATCAATATTTTCTTCAAGCCATTTTGTAAAGTCATGAGCTTCATGATTCCACACTTTACGGATTGCAATCTTTGAAATTTTACCTATGGACATATTAAGCCTCGCTTGAAACTTTGTTAATTCAATCCTGCACAAGGCATTCCTCGTGAATTCATTTCATTTTTTAAAATAGCATAAGTTTTTGCAAAACTTCCAACCATACTGCAGTCTACATTCTGCTTTCGCATTGCTTCAAGGACTTTTCTTTCAAAATTAGTATTTTGAAGCATTTTTAAATATTCATTCAAATTATCAAGCTTTTTAAATTCAAGTATTCTATAAAACAAATTGTGCATCACAGCCTTATTCAAAATTTTCTTTAGCTCTTCTGAATATTCAGTAGATTGTTTTATAAGATTAACGAGGAATAGGCAGAAACATCCAAACAAACTTTCGTCTCGTATAAAAGGAAACGTCCAATAGTGAATGCAAAATTCTGCCACTAATGTTGATTGAGCAAAAAGTCCAATACACATATTATAAAATTGCTTTACTCCTTCTTTACCATCACAAAGATAAATACCCAAGCACTCTAAATGCTGCAAATAGCGTTCTTTTAGCGTAGGCTTGTCATATTTCAAAAACAGATGACGTCCTGCGTCCTCGACAATGGCGTCAAAAACAGCTTCTAATGATGAAAATTTTTCTAGATACGTTTCTTTGCTTATTGTTGAATCTGAGAACAAATGCCAAAATGTTTTATCAGCACTTTTAAAGTTCATTTCTTTATCAACAAATAAAAATGAAAGTGGCAAAACAAAAATTTCATCACTAAAATTTTTTATAATATCAATATTGTCTTCAATGGCTTTTTTTAAATATCCTGCTAAATGTTCTTGTGGTCCTGCACTAGCCAACATCACTACAGGGTCATCTGCAATGTGTTTTTTTCCAAAAGAAAAAAATGGAAATGCCTGATTTTTCGAAACATTGAGATACATTCCGCCGATAAAAGCACAGGTGTCAAAATCACATGGGTAATTATTTAGGAAAAAATTAATTTCACGTTTATGACGTAACCAAAATATACAGCACTCATTTTGGATGGAATATACTTCATTGGCATCAAAATGCACATATTTTTCCAAAAGAGTCAAATACTCTTTTTGAATTAATTTCATAGACGATACGAGAACATCATAGCCCATATTCCGGCATCCTCTTCTTCAAATCATCTGAAATGCCAAATTCGTCAACAAGAAGGTTTATGGTTTTATTCATCACCATAACAGCGTCATACCAAACCGACTTCATTTTTTGCAAATTTTCAACATCAGGAACGCAATGAAATTGATGCCCAGGGGCATCGCAACCCAACAAAGAAGATTCTCTTACGGCACCCCATAAACCATGTTCAAAACCAGAGTCATAGTCATAAATCAAATACAGTTCTTTTTCATCAATGGCTTCAAATTTTTCTTTTATTTTTTCTCCATTGAACATTCTTGTATCCATATCTTGAAGTACTCTACTTTTAAATACATTTACAAGAATATTTAATACTTGCAAATCAAAATGACTCTTTTTATCAAGAGCAATACCTGTTGATGAATACCTTTCTGTTACTAGTTTTAAGGCTCCTATACCATATGATTGATAGGCTTCCCATACATTCGTCTTTTGAACAGACTCCTTTAGAAGATATTTCATCATCATAAAATCTTCGATAAGTACGCGAACTATAGAGCGTCCAGAAATTGTATTGAACAAATCATGTTCTACGATTTCTAAAAAACGTTTATAGGAGTATGTTGCTAAACCCAAAAGCACAAGCATTTTTTCATTTAGCGGATTTGTAATTCTATACAAATCGCCATAATACAAGAAAATATTCTTGGCAAAGATGGTGTAATTTTTCACCACATCTTCTTCAACGTCTTTTTCGTAATTCAATATAAACGGTTTACATTCAAACATAGCGCCGCATTTTCTCCAAAAATCATCTATATAAGGCTTATTGTTTTCAGGAAAGCCCATTTCCATGGAACGAATAAGAGGTCGAATAGAATGCATTCGTTCATCGGAATGGTCAATGAAAGGGTACAGCGAAATTTCTTCTAATTGTTCTTTTGGTATGAGCAAATATCCAGAATATATTCGGTAAAATAAGACAAGGAATTTCACATCTGTGGCATATTCAGATTGAGGAGGCTCCATTTTTCGAATTACATTTTCCAAAAGTTCTTTATTACGCTCGAAATCAAAATCCTTTTCTGCGAAAAAATTTGAAAACACCGGATATTCTGAGTACGAATAAACAAGGCTTAATGGAACAAGCGAAGCTTTTAATCCAGAATTTTCAATAATTTGATAAATCAGTTGCTGTATAGATTCTTCTAATTTGAAAATTTTTGATAGGGCTGGCAAATCAATATTTGGAGAAAGAGAAGAAATTTTTTGCAATATCTGAACAATATCTTGCAAGCCCTGTTTTCTATCATCATAAGAATTAAGTAACAAGCCTAGCCACAAATATTCAGGAAGTCGCTCAGTAAACCAGTTACAGGGCGATAAACCTTCAATCGTATTAAACGGCGCGATGAAAACGCCGTTATGCAGTTCGTGGCCATTAATTGAAATGTTCTTTTTTGTCATTATTTATTATCCAGCAACATACTTATTTACGCACGCTGTCCAATTGCCATTTTCATATTTTACCAATGCAATTATTCCATTTACTTCTCCTTCATAATCAGACACTTGATTCCAACTTTCTAAAAGATTTTTCGGTAATGCAATCACATCACCTGCCTTAAGTTTTTTTACATCTTCTCTATTCAAAAAAAATTGTTTGTTATCAGGAACATAAAGAAAACGTTCATGAGCAAAAATAGTCATCAAAAATTTATCTTTGCTATATAAACGACTATAAATATATAGTTTCTCTTTTACAATTTTTTCCTTTAACAAATTTCGCAAAATAGATGCAAAATTTGTTTCAAAATCATTATCAATTAAAACAATCGTATTTTCATCATCTTCTAACAAAGGTGAAATAACTTCAAGAGCATTGTCTGCTTCATTTAAAGTACAAGCTAAAAGAGTAGTTTCATCATTAGCAGAGAACTTCGTACCTAACGCAATGTAAAATGTTTTGTAATAGTCAGAATAGGGCAACGAGTAATCATATATATAGGTATTGTTGTGATTGTTAAGGACACTAATAAATCTTTGTAATTTTTCACGAACCAAATTTAAAAAATCGTTGTTTTCTTCTCCAAAAATTAAATTTTCAAGTTTTTCATCCATAATAAACTCCTATATTTCAAATGATAAATATACCGGCCAATGAAAGCCACTATGTCCTTGATTTATTTGTTCAAAACTCTTCCCACACATTTTTTCTATAATTCCAAATGATTTTATCCCTCCTTTTCCAATTTCTTTTGAAACAATAAACTGATCAAATAACGACATATCCATCGGATATGCACCACTAGCCGAAATTGTACCAGAAATAATTCTTCTATCTGGTCTTTTCAAATAATTCCAAAAAGGATTATAAAATGACATTCCTCGTGTCACTTCAGTTAAAGAGCGTTTTGCACACCATGCCTCATTTACTGACATCAGTCGATCAAAAGGATTTTCATTAAAATCTCCACCAACAATGACCTTCTTCCTTGAAGATATTTTTTTTATTTTTGTCTTTATTTCTTTTACAATTCGAAGATAATAAAAATCCCTATTTTCCTTTGTTGAACGGGGTGGCATATGGACATTCACTAAATAGAGGTCTCCAATGGGCAATATTAAAGAATGAGATGTGCATTTTATTATACTATTTGGCAAAATATTTGTTGAGCCACATCCTAAGTTTGCAGACATTACGATTAACATTCCTGCTGTTGGGCTTGTAGCGTTTGGCGTAAAATATATCGACCCCGGGGGAATCGTACATCCGTTAGTTTCTTGAAGGAAAAGAATCGTATTATTCGTCTTACTTAAATAACCAAATGCCAAATTCATTAGGTTTTGTTCTTTGGTAATGTTAAACGAAACGATATTATACTTCATGTATGAACCTTCTTTAAGTTAATATATACCAACATCTACCATACAATTTTTACAGTTCATATAATGTGAACTTGTCTCACCATCACTTGGCCGTTCATTAGGAGCGGGATGAGTTTGTCGCGGAGGGCGGTGAGGCGAGAGATTTCCTTAACCTTATTAAATTGAGCATTAAAGATTGGAGCCATTCTTTCTTCAAAAGTTGCAATCAACTTTTTTGGCGGATAAAGAATTGCAAACCTACCCAGTTCATCTTTGGAAACTTCTTTAAATGTCGTTCCTGTTCCCAAATTTTGGATTTGAGGAATATGTTGCTGAATCGTATAATAGAGGTATTTTGAATCCGTCATATCACAAGGAACCATATTCTTGAAACCCTGATTTGTGCACAGGTTGCATTGAGCTATCGAAAGGAGTCCTATTGGGGCTCTGCTAGACATAACTACAGTTCCTTTGGGAACCATTGTTGTGCTACAGGAATCGTAACCCGCTTGCGTTATGTTTCGGGCACCTTGATAAATGAACTTAGAATTTTGATCAGACAAATCTTTTGGAGTTATCCAAACAATGTCGCCACCATAATGGTATTCATTTGTGGTAGATGGAGTTGACCCATTAAATATTTTTGCAACTTCAGAAATTTGTTTCACTTCCCAACCTTCGGGGATTTCTCGGTTGAGGGTGGGGTTGTGGGTCATGGGGCCGCCGGAGGTTTTGTAGGGGCGGCCGTTTTCGTCGGGGAAGTCGAATTGTACGAACCAGTAGTCGTATAGGCGTTTTGCCATGGCTTCGAGTTTCTGGTTCATCTTTTTGTTCAGGGCGATTTTATCGTCAAGTGCAGAGAGGACTGCTGCGATTTTCTTTTGTTCCGGAAGAGAAGGTAAAGGCACATTAACCTTTTTCAACATATCCATAGTCAGAGCTTTCTGTACAGCGCCAATCATATAGTATTTCAATTGATCTTTAAAAAAAGATCCTTTCATAAAATGGAATAAATACTGACCGCAGCAAAAATCCTTTATATCAGAAAACCAAATTACATTCCCATCCTTAAAATAAAAGTCGATATCTTTATCTAGATAACACAGATTACCTATTGTACCAACAGCAGTTATAAGTATATCGCCCTTACCTGGTTTTCCATATTTTTGCTTGATTTCCTCATATCTTTCTTTCGATATATGGCAATCAAAAACAGCATTTGGATCCAAAAGACTGCCATCCGAAATTTCTTGTCCTCGAACAAAAGGAATACCAGAGGCGACATATTCGTTTTCAAAGATTCGCTTTGCGGAGGCAATTCTACATAAATCGCCCAATTTATACTGCATCATTTCCATATTCAGTTCACCAAGATTCTTTTTTGCCACACGGATTCAAAATTGCTAACGCAATTTCTTGTTTCGCAATTTCACCTAGTTTGCATTCCTGTAATTCCATATTCAAGCCTTCTCCAAGTTCTTTATTGCCACACGGATTGGGAAAAATCTAACGATTTTCCTGGTTTATTATTTTCCCTGATTTTCCGTTAGGAAAATCGAATCCGTGTGGCATTTTTCCATAGGGCATTTTTCCGTGTGGCATCATATTAATTTTCCTTTTTGAAATTTGATATGCGTTCCCATTTTAACGAGGTTTCACCAAAGTT